>CAZWWY010000084.1:0-1583 GCA_964637785.1 uncultured Candidatus Saccharibacteria bacterium | reverse complement strand
CCGTCGGGACCATATTTTTCTGCTGCTTGTCCAATCTCTTTATGTAAGTCTGTAAGTGTCGTCGTCTTGTGTACCAATGGGTAATCCCAACCTCCAGACACTATTTTCTCATAATATTTTTTAATCACACTCCCTGCTGCAATTTGTGTCTCTGTGCTGAAGTGCCCAAACGCTCGATAAATAGACGACATATCACCATCAAAGTTGGCCGTTAACTTCCTAAGTTCACTATAGCGCCCAGCTTGTCTTGATATAAAGAAGCCAGCAAGTAAAGCAAACAAAAATGTAGACAGAGTGAGGAATACTTTATCTATCGATGTAAAATCTAATAATAGATTATAATAAATTGCACTGAGAACAACAAACAAAACTGCTAAAAATACTTGTAATACAATGTTTTTCATAAATCTCTTATTAAGAATAATTAAATAATTGCAATCTACTCTTTACTACCTCACTCACTGCATCACGTCCACTATTAAGATATCTATATGGTGCAATCTCCTCTGGCTTCTCTGACAGTGCCTGCTCTATACCTTGCCTATATGCTCTACGTATCTCTGTATTGATATGCACTATATTTATACCAGCCTCTATAGCCGCTCTGAAGTTGCTATCACTTATGCCAGAGCCTCCGTGCAATACCATAAAAGTCTCACTTGGCAGAGCATCACGCACATCTGTAATGCGCGTAATATCCAACTCTGGATTATCAGAGCTCTTGAGCATACCATGTATATTGCCAACACTCGGCGCTAAGATGTCTACACCCGTCTTCTCTACAAATTCGCGAGCCTGCTCGGGAGTCGTCATTGCGCTCTCTACCTCACTTGGCACAGCATCTAGCATCTTACTTGAGCTGCCAATGTAGCCAAGCTCTCCCTCGACCAAAATGCTTGCATTTTGGTCGCCCTGAGCTTGTCGAAGGGCTACTTGCTCCTGTGCATACTCCACTACCTCCCTTGTATTCTCCACATTCTCATCAAAGCTGAGCTTTGAGCCATCAAACATCACCGAGTCAAAGCCGGCGTCTATCGCCTCTTTGCAATCCTCCACAGAGTGCCCGTGGTCAAGATTTATATAAACTTCCGTGCCTCGCTCTCGCTCGGCACGCACAAGCGCTGCGGCATTCTCTATGCCTATAAAGTTCTTCTCTCCCTCTGAGACTCCTATAAGCACTGGCACATCTAGGCTCTTGGCAGCACCTACAATCGCATTAAACTGTGTAGAGTCAGAGATGTTAAAATGCCCAATCGACACTAACTCTACTTTTGCTGTTTCTAAAGCTTCTTTCAATGTTCTCATTGCCTATTATTATAGCAGGTTAACTTGGGAGAAAATGGTGAGTTACACTAACACAACAAACACTTAATTTCCTTCACATGAATCTCTGCGACAACTGCCAGAGACAAATTGCCACGCTCCATTAAAACATTGAAATGTAGCAGCGCCTTCAGGACCACTACAAGCACCACCTGATCTGTAATTTTTTGTTTGCCCATGCTGTGCTGCTCCAGATTGTGATGTGCATGTAAATTGACTATTACCTCCCCCCCACATTAACCCCTGATTGGAACAACCAA
>CAZWWY010000083.1:0-1623 GCA_964637785.1 uncultured Candidatus Saccharibacteria bacterium | reverse complement strand
GTGAGGACTCTATCAAGGCGCTTAAGCGTGAGGTGAGGGAGGAGGTTGGGTTAGAGGTGCTGAGTATAGACAAGCGACCGAGCTATTTTGTAACAGCGCATGGCAAGAGGTTTGACGTGTGGTATGCTAATATTGTATACAAGGCAGAGCTGAGTGACATTAGTAAGTTTACACCATCTGATGAATGTGTTGGGACGCGTTACTTTACAGCCAGAGAAGTGTTAGATGCGCCAGAGGGTGAGATGAATGTAAATGTGGTAAACTTTGCAAGGCAGTATAAAATAGAATTACATGAGCAAGTTTGATAATTGGAATGAATTAAAAAAAGATACAAATGACCGTGAGCATATCAGGATTATGCCTGGGGAGATATGGTGGGCAAGGATTGGCGAAAATGTCGGGTTTGAGCAGAATGGTAAGGGGACAGAGTCGACACATCCTGTATTGGCTATACGAGTTTTGAATAAGAAGATGTTTATCGGGGTGCCTATGAGCTCTAGTGATAAGAATGATAAGAGTAATTATTATTTCAGGATTAATTATAAAGGAGAGGATTATTATGTGTTATTATTACAGGTAAGGTTGTTTAGTACAAAGCAACTGAAGCAATTGATAAGGAGAGTGGATAAAGATGAGTTTAAGGATATAAAGAAAGCCTTAAGAAAATTGATGAGAATTTAAAACCCCGCCGTGAGGCAGGGGCGGTCCTCATCGAGGAGGACAATTTGTACATATTATAAATTATTTTTTAAAGAAAGCAAGGCAATTATGAACATATTATTATTTTTGGCGGTACTTGTTGCGCTTATTGTGGTGCATGAGCTTGGGCACTTCTTAGCAGCTAAGATATTTGGAGTTAAAGTAGAGGAGTTTGGTATTGGATATCCACCGCGCGCGTGGCGACTCGGCAAGATAGGTGAGACAGTCTATACGCTCAATTGGCTACCTTTTGGAGGATTTGTGAAGATATTTGGGGAGTCTATAGGGGGGGAGGTGCCTGAGAGTGAGCGTAGGCGCGCATTGGTGAGCCAAAGTAGCTGGAAGCAGGCGATAGTATTCGCCGCTGGAGTAATATTTAATGTGCTCTTTGCTTGGGCTCTCTTCTCTGCAAGTTATATGCTTGGAGCCCCAGTGACAGTGAGTGAAGACTCTATAAAAGATACCCAAGAGTCTACATTAGCAATAAGTAATGTATTGCCAGACTCGCCGGCTCATATAGCTGGGCTAGCAACTGGAGATATCATAACAGCAGTTGTCTCTAATGAGGATGATATCAAGTCACCTTTGCCATCACAAGTCAGTAGCTTTGTGGCAGAGCATGCCGGAGAGCCTATACAAATATATTATAAAAGGAGTAGTATAGACAGAGAATCTATAAATAGTGTAGAGATTATACCAAGTCATGGAGTGCTAACAGACAAGCAGGGTACTCCAGCTATAGGTATAGAGATGGTACTAATCTCTAGCGAGAGACAATCAATAATACAAGCTATAATACTTGGAGCTAAGAAGACCTATAGGGCGACCATAGTCATATCAGTGGGTACGGCTAAGTTTATTAAGTCGGCTGTTACTGGTACTGCAGATTGGCAGGTGGTGGCAGGGCCAATAGGTATTGTGGGA
>CAZWWY010000082.1:0-1714 GCA_964637785.1 uncultured Candidatus Saccharibacteria bacterium | reverse complement strand
CCATAAGGGTCATAACAATAATAGGGTTACCTATAAGTATAAACGCTGAGAAGACGATAATCGGTATAATCTGAGTGCTGATATCTAAAAACTCCATCTGTGAACCGAGTAAGATAAAAAATAACACTATAAAGAAGTCTCTGAGTGGGCGCATCTTTGAGCTTATCTCATACCTATATGGAGACATAGCAAGAGTCACTCCGGCCAAGAGCGCGCCTATCTCTATAGAGAATCCAAGTGCATATGTCAGTGATGCAAAAGCCATACACCAACCGATAGAAAATAGTAATAAGAACTCTTGAGATTTAGCTATTAGCTTAGTAATCCTTGGTAATAGATAATAACTCGCCACTGACAATGCCCCTAGTAAGCCAACCCCCTTGACTAATAAACCAAACGCTAAAGCCTGTAAGCTAAACCCGCCAGAGAGAGACGCAACTACTATCAATACGAGTACGACTACGAGGTCTTGTATCAATAAAAAGCCTATGGCTATCTTGCCATAGAGAGTGTCTGTATCTCCCTTATCAGAGAGTAACTTCATTATTATGATAGTACTACTAAATGTGAGAGCAACGGCTATATAGAGTGATACAACGGTAGAGAACCCGAGTGCCGTAGCTATAAAGAAGCCGATACCTGATGTGAATATGACTTGGCCAAGGCCTGTGATGATAGATACCTTACCAACGTCCTTTATCATCCTTGGGTTAAGGCTGAGCCCCACAGTAAACAAGAGTAGTGCAATGCCAATATGAGCAAATATACCCATAGTCTCTGGAGATGTAACCAGATTTAATAAAGATGGGCCAACAATAATACCTGAGAGTATGTAGCCAATCACCAGTGGCTGCTTGAGTAGATGTAATATACCCGATATTACAAAGGTTATTGCTATAATAATACTAATCTCTGTAAATATCTCCATATCTGCGTTTGTCTACTTAAATATCACTTTATTGCCCTTAAGTGTAGCATGTATTGTACTCCCATCTATAAACTTACCCCCAATTAGCTCCATTGCCAGCTCATCTAAGAGCTCTGTCTGCACCGCGCGCTTGAGTGGGCGAGCACCATATGCTGGGTCATAACCAACCTTTGCAATATGCTCTACCACCTCTTTGTCAACATTAAGCGTAATATTACGCTCTGCCTTTAAGCTATTTATAACCTGATCTACCTGCATCTGTGCGACCTTACCGAGCATCTCTGCATCAAGTGCCGTGAACTGTACTATGTCATCAATACGATTTAAGAACTCTGGACGGAAGTGGGCTCGCAAGGCATCCATGACCTTTTTATCTGCATCCTTATCTAGATTACCATCATTATTAAGCAAAAATTCACTACCAATATTGCTTGTCATTATTATAATCGTATTACTAAAGTTTACCGTCCTGCCATGATTGTCAGTAAGTCTGCCATCATCAAGTACTTGCAAAAGTATATTAAATACCTCGCTATGCGCCTTCTCTACCTCGTCAAAGAGTACTACCGAATATGGACGCCTGCGCACCGGCTCAGTGAGTTGCCCACCCTCATCGTGCCCTATGTATCCCGGAGGCGCTCCAATGAGCCTTGAGACAGAATGCTTCTCCATATATTCACTCATATCTATCCTCACCATCGCTTGCTTGGAGTCAAATAGCTCTAACGCCAACGCCCTGGCAAGCTCTGTCTTGCCAACTCCTGTTGGCCCTAAGAACATAAATGA
>CAZWWY010000081.1:0-1778 GCA_964637785.1 uncultured Candidatus Saccharibacteria bacterium | reverse complement strand
CTTTGCAGAGGCTATGTACCTCTCTATGAGCGGCTGTGGAGTGGGCTTCTCTGCGGAGAGCTACAGCGCACAAGAGTTACCTATAATAAAAAAGCAAGATGGCACAACGCGCAAAGTGCGTACAGTGGCCGACTCTAAAGAGGGTTGGTGCGATGCTTTAACCACGGGTCTCAAGACGTGGTGGAGCGGTAAAGACATTGAGTTTGACTACTCTAAGTTGCGCCCAGCAGGTGCAAGACTCAAGACGATGGGAGGCAAGAGCTCTGGGCCAGACCCACTGCGCTCTTTGATGCAGTTTGCTCGTGGGGCTATATTAGCTCGCCAAGGCAAGCGCCTCACCAATATAGATGTGCATGACATAATGTGTAAGATAGCAGAGGTGGTGGTGGCTGGTGGCGTGCGCCGCAGCGCTATGATAAGCCTCTCAGACCTAGACGATGAGCAGATGCGCGATGCCAAGAGTGGGCAATTTTATGTACAACATCCACAACGCGCGATGGCTAACAACTCTGCTGTATATGAGGAGAAGCCAACGGCACAAGAGTTCCTCAACGAGTGGACGGCCCTTATAGCCAGCGGCTCTGGAGAGCGTGGTATCTTTAACAGGAGCTCTCTATTTAAGACGATGCCAAAGCGTAGAGTAGATTACATGCAAAAGAAGTTTGGCGGCAATGGCAATGGCTACGTAGGTCCATTAGGCACCAATCCTTGTGGCGAGATTATACTCCAGCCAAAGCAATTTTGTAACCTTACAGAGGTGGTAGCAAGGAGCAATGACACAGAGAAGAGCCTGCTACGCAAGGTGCGCTTAGCTGCTATACTTGGTACATATCAAGCCTCTCTAAGCAACTTTAGCTATATAAGTGAGGAGTGGAAGAAGAATATAGAAGATGAGCGCCTACTAGGCGTAAGCATCACTGGAGTATGGGACTCTAAGGCTGCACGCGACCCTAAAGTCTTGCAGAAGCTACGTACCGAGGTCAACAAAGTCAACAAGCAATACGCTAAGAAGCTCGGTATCAATTCTGCCACAGCTACCACCTCAGTAAAGCCGTCCGGCACACTCTCGTCAGTAGTCAACTCTAGCTCTGGCATGCATGCACGACACGCTCCGTACTATGTGCGACGTGTACGTATCACTACCACAGACTCACTCTTTAAAATGCTTAAAGACCAAGGGGTACCAGCCTATCCAGAGGTAGGGCAGACAGCCGAGACGGCTCACACATGGGTGCTCGAGTTCCCTGTGAAAGCGCCAGCGCATAGTACCTTTAGCTCAGACCTGAGCGCCATAGAGCAGCTAGAGCATTGGAAGAAAGTGAAGGTCAACTACACAGAGCATAATCCATCAGTGACAGTGAGCATAGGAGATGACGAGTGGATAGGTGTAGCAGACTGGGTGTATGACAATTGGGAGATAGTGGGCGGGCTGTCATTCCTCCCACGCAATGATCATGTGTATCAGCTTGCACCATTTGAAGAGATTACGAAGGAGGAATTCGAGAGGCGAGAGAAGGAGGTGGCACATATAGACTTCTCTAAGCTGCCACTATATGAGCTGAAAGATGAGACGGATGTGAAAAAGGAGTTGGCATGTGCCGGAGGCACTTGTGAGATAGAGATATAAAGTGTAAGATACACTTTAAGTTACTCAAGATAATAATTATAGATTATGAAGGTTATATTACTACAAGATATTGCAAAGATGGGGAAGAAGTTTGACGTTAAGGAGATGCCTAACGGCCACGCAGCACACTTGCTGCGCTCTGGAGTGGTTG
>CAZWWY010000080.1:0-1801 GCA_964637785.1 uncultured Candidatus Saccharibacteria bacterium | reverse complement strand
GTACTGGTCTGTGCTCTCTGCCGCCGGTGTGTACATCTAGCTGTCTGCCCCGTAGGGCCCTGCTCATCGCTGTGCACTCTATATGCTACCCAGGGAAGCCTAAGCCCCATGGAGACTCCCACTCTTGTTGCCTTTTTGGGTTATCTTTACTGGGCATGCCGCTAAGCTTCCACAGCCAGAAGTCGGCCGGATTACGCTTTTGTGAGTCGGCCTCTACTCGCGCGCCTTCTTTTAGGTCATCAATGTTTATATTACCAAGCTTGCCATAGCTTTTAAACTTACTAGTATCAAAGGCGACACCGCGGTCTATCACATATGCATAGCCTTTCTCTATGAGTGTTTTGGTGAGCTCTATCTGCGTTTCTATATAGTCTGTAGCACGAGGGAATTGTATTTTGCCAGTGCTCACACCCAGCATCTCTAAGTCTTTTAAGTATATATCTGTGATTTCTTTAGCCATCTCTTGTGCGCTCTTTTTCTCTTCTCGCGCCTTCTTCTCTAACTTGTCTTCACCAGTATCTGCATCTGAGGTGAGGTGGCCAACATCGGTAATGTTGATTACTTGTTGCACTTGGTAATTGTTGTACTCAAACATCCTGCGCAACGCATCTGCAAATACAGCTGCGCGCAAGTTGCCTATATGCTGCTCACTATACACAGTGGGCCCGCAATTATACATACGCACCTTGCCTGGCACCAGCGGCTTAAACTCTGCTATCTCTTTGGTGAGAGTGTTGTGCAATAGTATAGGCTGCACTCCTGCCTTGCAGCTAGTCTTCTTATTTTTAATAAAAAACATATTGACACTATTATACCATGCCTAGCGCGCCAAGCAGCTCGCCAGCCTCATTAGCTGAGAGCTCATGCGTCTCTCCAACACCCAGCCCTCCAAGCGCTAAGTGCATCATAGCCGTGCGCTTTAGAGATTGCACTTGGTAGCCTAGCGCGGCAAACATGCGGCGGATTTGGTGCTTCTTACCCTCGGTGAGCCTCATCACAATCTTAGTATCAGAGATCCTTGTTGCCTCTGCGGGCTTTGTTCGGTAACCTTCTATGTCTATACCTTGGTTGAGTAGCTTTATATCATGGTTCTTCACTGGCTTGTCTAGAGTCACCACATACTCACGTACATGGGCAAACTCTGGGTTGAGGAGCTTATTTACAATCCGGCCATCATTGGTGAGCAGCATCAGACCACTAGAGGCCTTGTCTAGCCTGCCAACAGGGGCGAAGTCTGGGGGGAGGTTGGCATCTTGTGTGGCGCTCTTCTCTCCAAGCTGCGGGTTGTGGCTCACTACGCCTACTGGCTTATTGTATATGTAATATTTGTATGAGGCTTGCAGCTTTTTAGCCTCACTGCCTAGCGTGACTCTGTCGCCTTTATTAACCTTTTGCCCGAGCGTTGCTACTTTGTTGTTAATAAACACTTCATGCTTGTCTATAAGTCTGTCGGCAGCCCGCCGCGAGCATATGCCGGTAAGGTATAGGTAGCGATTGATACGTACAGGGTACTCTATTTCAGTACTTGTTGCACTAGTAGTCGTATTATTTGGATTTTCCATATACCGAGTATACACGATTTGAGCAGACGTGCTATAATTTTTGACATGAAAGACGACTCAGAGCAGACAAAGTTGGCGATATTCCAGCGTAAGGAGATTCGTAAGACTATTTATAATGATGAGTGGTGGTTTGTTATTGAAGATATTGTATTAGCTCTTACTGACTCAAAGGATTCTAAGCAGTATATACAGCGCATGAAGCGTCGTGATGAGGAGTTGCACAAAGGGTGGGTACAGAT
>CAZWWY010000079.1:0-1812 GCA_964637785.1 uncultured Candidatus Saccharibacteria bacterium | reverse complement strand
AAGAGTGCGGAGCAGTGGTGATAGCAGAGACACATCAAGTAGCTGGAGGCCTTGGCGGCGCTGTGGCAGAGCTATTAGCTAAGGAGGCTCCAACCAAGATGGCTTTTGTAGGTGTGCAAGACAAGTTTGGCCAGTCGGGTACCCCTGAAGAGCTTATGGAGCATTATGGCTTAAGTGTGGATGATATTATAGATGCTGTAAAATCAGCTGTAGCTAGTTAGAGCAAAGATCATATGACCAACCGCTGTAGCCAGTACTCTCTTTAAATTGGCACCAACCACCAGTCTCTTTTTGTACTGCTATTGCGTAGCCATTTACAGGGCTACTGGCCGCATATAGATAGCCGTTTGCTCCAGTACGTGTTGGGTCAGTAGGGAGGACAGATATATAATCTGTGGTGAGGGCGCCCATCGTGCTGGCCTCTGTGATTTGTATTGGAGTTGCAGCCACAACGTATGTGTTGCCAGCGCTATAGTACATCTCTAAGGCTGTTTGCATAGATTTTGCGTCTGCCATGCGGCGTACATCACGAGCCTTCTTGCGTGCAGTGTTCATACTTGCAAGTACCACTGATGATAAGAGTCCTATGATTGCAATAACTACAAGTAGCTCTATGAGAGTAAAACCTTTTTGGTTAGTTTTTAATTGGTAGTTTTTAATTTGTAAGAATTTCATAATAATAATAATTAATTGCGTCACTATAAACTTATAACTGCTTAATTATATAAGTCTTGGGGGCATTTGCCAAGTACTCCTCAAGCGCAACTCTGGATAACAATCCGGCCTGTGCGCCAACATGTTGTACAACACTCATAGAGTTGATAGGGCCGCGTGCAAGTGCCTCTGGCAGACTCATGCCGATAGCTAGCATGGCAGTGACTGTGCTAGAGAATGAGTCGCCAGCACCAGTGCGGTCTACTGGCGGGGCAGGGTCTGGGTACATTGGCATACTCCAGCTACCCTCTTTGCTCTGCGCATGTGCTCCATTTGGGCCGTCGGTGATTATGGCAATATTTGGGCCGAGGGCTCGCATGGCAGTGAGTAACTCTAAAATATCATCAGAGTCTGACCTCAATATACGCTGCGCCTCCTCTTTGTTGCAAAAGAAGATCTCTGTAGTTGCAAATACATCTGGTATCTTACCCCCAGCAGCAAGACGTATCTGAAAGGTTCCAGGCTGGAAGGCAAGCTTAACATTGTTAGCTTTGCAATACTCTGCCAGCTCATGGTGATAGCCTTCTCCATGCTCGCCAACACTAGAGAAGTAAATCCACTCTGGAGGAGTAGGGAAGCTGGGCGCAATATATGGCCACGGCTGGTGTTTAATAAGGATGGTCCTCTCTGCTCCGTGGCGTAGTACAAAGTGGTAGTGTGTGGGGTACTCGGAGTGCTTACGCACATAATCTATATTTACTCCATCATCTTGCCAGATTTTGACGGCCTCATCTGCGCGCATATCTGTGCCGAGGTCTGTGACGAGTGCCGCACTTAACCCAAGGCGCGCAGCGCTCACTGCCGCATTTGCCGAGTTGCCAACACCGTGTATTATCTCTACGTTGTCATATTCTATCTTGTCACCAAAGTTGACGCAGAGCTGCTCTTTGTTATTGTCGCCAGTAAACACAAAGGCGCCAGCATCTAGCTGTATAAAAGCATCTGTTGTACTATCCCCAATTGTTATAAAGTCTAGCTTAATCATATGTTATAATAATAACACATTGTTGGCAATAATAATGTAACAATCAACGGTTATAAAAATGAAAACCCTAAAAACAATCATATCCAAAGCATCCTACCTCACACTCTCACTGA
>CAZWWY010000078.1:0-1895 GCA_964637785.1 uncultured Candidatus Saccharibacteria bacterium | reverse complement strand
TTATCCACAGGTTGGTGTTGACATCCTGTTTTTTGGTTGACAATATGCTTTTAAGCATGTATATTTATGCGATTGTATTTATGGGCGATTGTGTTTTGGCTGATAATTGTAGATACATTTTTTAATAAATTATCAGTCTAACATAATCGCAACTTTATATGGCAAAAGCTAACACTGCGCAAGACGCATCCCTCATACCTTATGGTAAGAGAGAGCAAAAGTACTTCGGTAAGCATCAAGAGCCTCTCTCTGAGATGCCCAACTTGGTAGAAGAGCAGCTACACTCATTTGATTGGCTAATAAAGCAGGGGGTGTATGAAATCTTTAAAGAGTTCTCTCCTATAGATGATTACTCTGGCAAAAAGTTTTCTCTCGAGCTCTCTAAGTTTGCCTTTGGTAAACCTAAGCATAGTGAGCACCATGCAAAAAAGCGTAATCTCTCATATCAAGCACCTCTGAAGGTGACGGCCAAACTTATAAATAAGACCACAGGAGAGGAAAAGGAGCAAGAGATATTCCTCACCGACTTCCCTCTAATGACAGACCACGGCACCTTTATAATCAACGGTGTAGAGCGCGTGGTAATACCACAGCTTGCTCGTAGTTATGGTGTCTTTTTCCTCACTCAAGTACTTAAGGGTAATGAGTACTTTGGAGCAAAGATAATACCTGCTCGTGGAGCATGGCTAGAGATAGAGAGTGAGCCGGATGGTGCAGTGTATGTGAAAATTGACCGCAAGCGCAAATTCCCTGTCACAACTCTACTCCGCGCTTTTGGCGCACAGAAGGATGCCGATATTATCAAGCTCTTTGCCAAGAGTGATGATGAGGTACGCCTAATGATAGAAAAAACATTATCATTAGACACCACTAAGAGTGCCAAAGAGGCTTTTGTAGATATCTACAAGCACTTGCGTGATGGCGACCTTGCTACTCCAGAGAATGCAAAGGAGTTTATAGAAGGCTTATTTGGCTCAGAGCGCTATGACCTCTCTGAGGTTGGGCGCTACCGCTTTAATGATCGTTTTAGATTAAAAACAGATGCAAAATCTCTTAAGAAGCAGGTATTAGACTTAGCAGACTTGCAGTTGATAATAGAGAAAATAGTAGAACTTAACAATATGCAAGACGCGGAGTCTGATGATATAGACCACTTGGGTATGCGCCGCGTACGTTATGTAGGAGAGATGATGCAAAAGCAGGTGCGTATCGGTATGAGCCGCCTTAAGCGTAATGTGCAAGATAGGATGTCTACGGTAGATGTAGAGACATCATTGCCTGTACAATTCCTTAACCCTAGACCCTTCTCTGCCGCTATTAAAGACTTCTTTATCGCTAACTCTCTGGCACAATTTATGGATCAACAGAATGTGCTTGCAGAGCTAGAGCACCTGCGTACACTCTCTGCGCTAGGCCCCGGCGGGCTTACACGAGAGCGTGCAGGCTTTGAGGTGCGTGACGTACACACTAGCCACTACGGCCGCCTATGCCCGATACATACACCAGAGGGTGGCAATATAGGTCTCATCTTACGCTTAGCCAACTATGCTAGGATTAACAACTTTGGTATCATAGAGACTCCATATGCCAAGGTGAAAGGAGGCAAAATCACTGGAGAGATAGAGTATCTAAACGCCTTAGACGAAGAGAAGTTTAAGATTGCCCACGGTGCCACTATCCGCAATAAGGCAGGCAAACTGACAGAAGAGACAGTAGAGGTGCGCTTTGAGGCGGAGCCTATGTTTGTACCAGCAAAGGATGTAGACTATATAGAGGTGGCGACCAACCAAGCCTTCTCTGTGGCTACTACCATGATACCTTTTGTAGACCATGATGATGCTAACAGAGCGCTCATGGGCTCAAACATGCAAAAGCAAGCTACTCCATGTATCATC
>CAZWWY010000077.1:0-1979 GCA_964637785.1 uncultured Candidatus Saccharibacteria bacterium | reverse complement strand
TTACTTTACCTCAAGTATCTCAATAGTAAAGTCATCTATATTCTTAGGGAAGGAGCCTCGCCAAAAAGGGCGTATAATGGCTACAGCCTCCTCTATAGTAGGATACCCTGTGAGCACAGTCTGTAGGGCCTCGCGGTCTCTGCCTGCTAAGTCTCGCTTTAAGTCTCCCTCATCAAAGAGCCAAATAAAATCAACATCTCCGTCTACTACCAACTTTATAGAGGCATCCTCTACTTCATCTATATTAGCCTCCTCTATATATACGGTTATCTGCTCTGGTTGCTTTATGCTTGGAGTACCCGAGCTCGGATTAGTGGTCATACCTGATGTCAATGCTTTGGCAAAGTCGCTCTTGCCAAATACCAATACTCGTACAGTAGCGCTCTCTACTATCTCAACCTTGCCCTCCACCTCTCTCTCTTGTGTATCTGCATAATTTATATACACTCCATTAGAGAAATATCGAGTATCTACAGGCAGCCTATCTGTTATCTCTGATTGTACTCTGTCTTTAATTGTATTACGCAGAGTCTCGCTCGCAGAGTCTTTACTCTCGGTACTTACTACGGCTCTCTCTCCTTTATACCCTCCTGCTATAGGTGTCTTTATCTTGGCGTATATGTCTTTGTACATATCTGGCAAGCTCTTTAATCCAGGGATTGTAAGGTTGCCACTCGCCACATTGTAGCCTTCTCCAGCTTCATCAGCATAGACAGTCACATCTAGCGAGCCGGGGGTGTCTCCACTCTTGCCAGGCACCATTATGCTCTCTCGTACTCGATACACATTGCCATTTGCTGTCTCAAAGCGAGTATTTTTAATAAGGCGCTGCGTCTTATTAGTATAGTTATTGTATACGGTTATCACACCGCTGGCCTTCTCGTTCACTACCTCACGGCCAGTAGGCTCTAGAGTCTGAGTCTCTGTAATATTCCACTCTATTGCGCTATAGCTCAGCATATCTGTAGCATTATCAGAGTCTGCAGGTAATGCGTTAAAAGTCACGTTATCAAAGCTTGCTCTAGTAACAAGTGGTGTAATGTTAATGGTCGTGTCTGAGAAGATTATAGGTAAAGATATTACTGATGCTGATACCAAGAGTACTGCTGCAAGTACCCACCAACCCATCCTAAACCTACTCTTGTGTGTTACTTGTGCTGACTGCTCTGGCATGCGTCTACTCCCATTATCTGCCTTAGAGCGAGATGTCCTCTCTATTTTTAAATCTCGTATTGAGGGCCTCTTAGACCTAGTATTCTCATTTACACCATCCATATGCTCATAGTATATCACGTGATATCAATTGTAATTCATCGCCTGTGTATATCTTATTACAGAGCTCCTCACTCTCTGTCTCTAGGGCGCACTCTGCGTGTATGTATGTAAGGTCTCTATTAAACGTGCGCTCCAGTACAGTGCTCACTGCTGCCCACACAGTAGGCGTCGTGAGATATTTGGCCACAGTGAGCTCTATGCGCTTTGTATACTTACCAAGGGGGCGCTGTGTAGAGTATCCATTAAGGCATACACTGTTTACCTTGTCATTATACACTGCATAATCTTGAGGTATGTTTGCTAGCTCATCTAGCGTAATCTCTCCCTTATTTAACACTGAGCTTAATAATTTTACTGTTACTTTTGTCTCTTCTTTTAATTGTACTGCATATGTGATGTTAGCCTCCATAGAGAGAGGGGCTACATATATACAAAATATACGGGCATCTCCGATGTTAAAGTCGGCAGTGAGCAACTCTTTAGAGACCATTACCTCATTGGCTAGGCTCTCCACCTTCTCTGCTAGGCTCAGCAAGCTTGCCTTGCCTTTTTTTATAGCTGTCTCATCCAAGGGCATACGCTTGCTATACAGCAGCTCCACCTCGCACTCACCATCGGCAGTCTTAGAGGCATCTACTGCTCGCAAGGCTACTACCTCCACAAACTCAGCAGATACTTGAAAGACCAGAGTATCTCGCCCACCA
>CAZWWY010000076.1:0-2031 GCA_964637785.1 uncultured Candidatus Saccharibacteria bacterium | reverse complement strand
CTACGCACCTCCATCTGTGGTCCTACATTTTGTATAGCAGTATCAAACACTTCTACAGGGTCAGCCTTCTTGTCAGACTCTTTTATAATATCAAAAGCGCCATACACAACATTACGTGCGACATTCTTCTTGCCATCTTGCATTATATAGTTTATAAACTTTGCAACATTAACAGAGCCGTACTCGCGGTCTGGTGTTATTGCTTTCTTATTTTTAATTGGTCGTCTCATGTCTTTTAGATTACTCTACAACACTTTGGTTGCAGCTCTTCACCTTAATAATTACTTGGGCTTCTTAGCACCATACTTACTCCTGCCTTGATTGCGCCCGCTTACGCCCTCGGTGTCTAGCTTGCCGCGCACCACAGTATAGTTGACACCAATATCCTTTACGCGGCCGCCGCGCACCAGCACCACTGAGTGCTCTTGCAAGTTGTGCCCCTCTCCGGGTATATATGCTGTAATCTCCATGCCATTAGTAAGGCGCACGCGGGCAATCTTACGTATAGCAGAGTTAGGCTTGCGAGGGGTCTTAGTCGTCACCTTAGTACATACACCGCGCTTAAAGGGCGCTGCGTACTTAGTCGGCCTATTCTCTAAGCTGTTAAAGCCGCGGCGCAACGCTACAGTATTGCTACCTTTGCGGGCCTTGCTCCTACTCTTTTTTACTAATTGACTTATTGTTGCCATATATAAAGTTTTGTAGCCGCAAATATACTATATATTAGAGCAATTGCAACCACAAAACTTTGCCGATATCAAAAAATCCAGAACTTTAGTAATTGAGCAGACCTCCACGACGACGCCCCCTACTCTATATACTATCTCCCAGAGAATATATTGGTGCAATCATCGCCATTGCAAAGAAGCCGACGCCAGCACCGATAAAGAGCATGAGGAAGGGCTCTATAATTGTGCTCATATCCTTAGTCTTCTGCTCTACCTCATTCTCATAAAAGTCGGCAACCTGCTCTAACATATGACTCATATTGCCCGTCTCCTCTCCTACAGCCAGCATCTCACTAACCAGCGGGGGGTATAAATCTTCTCTCCTGCCAAAGACCCCGCTCATGGCCTCGCCCTGCTGCACCACCTTGGCTGCAGAGAGTATCACCTCTCTATGATAGCTATTTTGCACCACTTGCGCAGTTATCTCAAGAGCAGCGACTATGTCTACCCCGCTCTTTGAGAGTGAGCTGAGTGTGCGAGCAAAGCGTGCAGAGTTGACCTCTTTAGCTATAGTGCCTATGGCTGGCAAGTGCAGCACAAAGCCATCAAATAGATGTTTGCCTGTCTTGGTCTTCAGTGCATATACAAACAATGTTACCACCCCAAAGATAATCAACACACTTATCAATGTATTTGATACCAAAAAGTCGCTCGCCGCTATCACGGCTTTTGTAGTAGCTGGCAGCTCTGTGTCTAGCTCCTCAAAAGTCTTTTTAAGAGTTGGCACCACTTGCGTCATCATAAGGAAGCCTATGAGCACCATGGCGCCACTCACTATAGCTGGGTATACCATAGCTCCTTTTATCTTTTTCTTCAATTTATATGATTTATTCATCTGCACTGAGACTGAGGCAAGCGCCTCAGGCAAGTTGCCGCCCTCCTCACCTGCTCTCACCATAGAGACAAACAAGTTAGGGAAGGTCCCCGGATGCTCTGCAAGCGCAACGCTTAGTGCATCCCCCTTACGCACTCGCCCTGCGAGAGCTCTTAATACATAACCTAGCTTTGGGTTCTTTGTTTGACGCTTGGCTACACTCAATGCTCGCACCAACGAGAGCCCTGCCCCCAACATTGCGGCCAAGTTACGGGCAAAGAGTATCTTGTCTGCCTCCTTCACTGTAGAGAAGCGCTCATTAAGAGCCTTAAGGCCAAACAAGGCTAGGCCGCCGTCTTTCTCTACATTTATTATGTCTCCACCCTCGCTGCGCACATGCGCATATACTGCAAAGCGGTCGCGTGCGTCCATCACTCCACTATACTCCACACCGTCACGCGTAGCTGTATACTTAAACTTAAATATCTT
>CAZWWY010000075.1:0-2103 GCA_964637785.1 uncultured Candidatus Saccharibacteria bacterium | reverse complement strand
GGTCGTAGCTCAACTGGTTAGAGCACTCGCCTGTCACGCGAGAGGTTGAGGGTTCAAGTCCCTTCGATCGCGCAAAATAAAATACCAATATACTCTAGACCCCAAGCCTGCCTAATGTCGCTACTTTAGCAAGACATTCGTCTAGCTTGTTTTGTGGGCACTTCTCTATTGGCCCGTAGGTACTTACAGATACATCCATACCTGCAAAGCCTAGTGTACCCCTAGATATCTCGTTGGAAAAGTCACCAAACTTAAGCCATGTGCGGAAGGGGCTATGCGTACCTGCTACTATTATAACCCTAGCCGTCTTGCCTTTTAGTAACTTAATCACCTTTTTAGTCTTTTTGTCAAAGTTGAAGGCAAACCCAGGGAGCCACATACGGTCAAACATCCCCTTGAGCAAAGCTGGCATTGTGCACCACCAATTGGGGTAGATAACTACAAAATGGTCGGCCCACATTATGCTCTCTTGTATTTTTAACAGGTCTGGCTCTAGCTCTTGGATGCGCTTGTAGCCATTGTGGAGTATCGGGTCAAAGCTAAGCTCGCCCAAGTTAAGCCTACGCACCTCGTGCCCAACAGACACAGCAGCCTCTTGGTATGCAGTAGCCACACGGCCAGAGAAGGTATCGACATCTGGATTACCTAATAGTATAAAAATCTTTTTGCTCTGCATAGATAAGTCTTAATGTGCCCAAAAGAATTCATAAAAATAAAATACTATTATAGCAGTGGCACAAAATATAGTGACTGCTGTAAGACACTTGACTAACCTTTCTTTAGTTGGTAAATATGCATGAATAGATTGAAGTATAAAGCCCACGATTATAAATCCAAAAAATGACAACACGCCCTTACCTATCCAGTGATGGATAAACATCTCTTTTAACAAATCTTTAAGAGGCTTATACACCTCGGCAGAGATTGTGAGCACCGCTATGAGTGTTATGGCCATTATCGCACTGGCAGTGAAGCTTTTTAGATATCTGTTATTTTTGTCTGTGTTCATAATATATATTGATTATATTTATTATTGTACTCCTCCAGAGATGACGACGCCTGTCATAAGTATAAATACAGCAAGTACAGCATTGAGTATAGCTAGGGGTATCATAGATTTTGGCTTGTCTTTATTCAACCACACAAACAGCATAATCACTGCAGTAAGTATAGGCAACATAAGGAATATGTGCTCCTTAGACTCCATGACAATCAAGTGAGCCCAAGGGTATGGGCCACTCTTTATAATAGGCTTGACTACAGACCCATAATAAGTGACGTAATACCAGCCTCCTAAAAGCCACGAGATCATAAAAGAGATGAAGGCGGCTATAGAGGAGTATAATGTATAAGTACGATTGTATAACTTGCCTACTAATGACAATACTATAGCTACAGACATCAAGACTCCAATGAGTCCGAATAATATATGCCCTATAAGAGTGGTTATTTCTATCATAATATATTAATTAATACCGTGCCTACGCAAGTATATTGTCTTAATCTTGGCCAAGGCTGGTATAGCCAGAGCAACTACCACCACATACACTAACATAATTGATATATATGAAGCGTCAATACCGCGCATCACTCCTAGTGTAAGGGCGGCATACCAAGAGGTTATAGAGATGGCTACTCCTATAGCAAATGGCATTTTGTGAGCATGCAAGGCAATGGCATTCACCATTAATACGCCAATAATCGTAAGCTTAGCCCAGAGCACTGGAGAGTACAGGAGCTCTGTAGCCCCTACTACACGATATAATATAAAGAAGCCAAATCCTGAGACAACCAATACTACCAAAGCTATACGCATAGAAGTGTACAGTACTCTTAAAAACTCTGACTCCATGGGGTCTACTACTCCATCTCGCATAGCCTTGAGATAAAATACCTCAGCAAGAGTAGCTGCGCCCACTCCAAGAGCCGTGCCTATGATATGTGTCAAGACCAGTATAGAGTAAACATCCATACGTAGATTATACGACATTTACACTCGATTGCCATACTTATTATCCACAGATATATATTACCACTTTTATTGTGATTGTGCCGAGGGTGAGACTCGAACTCACGACCTAGCGCGTATGAGACGCTCGCTCT
>CAZWWY010000074.1:0-2151 GCA_964637785.1 uncultured Candidatus Saccharibacteria bacterium | reverse complement strand
GATCTATTCTATTCATAATTCTAACCGCTTAAACATATTATCTGGCTTTTTGTTTGCTAAAATAGTTGCTTTAATGATTTTGTTTGCTTCGGGCATGAACGAGTTAAGTAAGCGTCCAATCAAGTAAAGTTCTTGCACAAGCTCTGCTATCAACTTTTTACCCTTCTCCTCGTCTTTCTTAACTAGTTTGAATGGCTCAGTTTTTGTTATTTTTTCATCCAAATCTCCAATGCGTTTCCATACATAGTTGAGAGCCTCGTCAAAGCGATATCGTTCCATAGCGTCAATATATTCTCGTGTACGACTATGCACTTTCGGTCGCTCCACTGGTTCATCTAAATGAGTTTCTGCCATCTTCATCACCCTTGCCACTAGGTTACCCAAGCCATTTACCAAGTTGGCTGTATACCACTCATCCATACGCTCCCAAGTAACATCAGAATCATCAAATGGGTGTACGTGCCTCAGTAGGATATAGCGCGTAGCCTCTGTACCATACTTATCTACCATCTCGTATGGGCTTATCACATTGCCGATACTCTTGCTCATCTTTTGCCCGCCGCTATTTATAAACCCGTGATAGAGCACCTTGCCACTAGCTGGCAACCCTGCACTCTTAAGCATTGCTTGCCACATGATTGATTGGAAGCGTATTTGGTCTTTGCCAGCCGTCTGCACCGTCTCGCCATCTTGCCAAAACCTCTTAAAGTTACCGTCCTTATCATCTGGCCAACCTAAGGTTGAGATATAGTTGGTAAGAGCATCAAACCATACATACATCACATGCTCACTATCGTTTGGTACAGGGATACCCCAATCCATGCGAGACATCTCGCGAGAGATACTGAAGTCTTCAAGGCCCTCCTTCACTAATGCCATCGCCTCTTTACGACGCCACTCTGGCACTACTACACCATCTTTTGACAAATAATCCTCTAGATATTTTTGGTAGTTAGAGAGTTTGAAGAAATAGTTTTCCTCTTCTATCTCTTCTGGTTCTGCATTTGGGTGATTCGGACATTTACCATCTACCAAATCCCTATCTTTGACATACGCCTCACAGCCTACACAATATAATCCTTTGTACTTCTTCTTATATATATCTCCTGCCTTATCACACAGTCCCCAGATTGTTTGTGCTGCCTTTATATGATGCTCATCTGTAGTACGGATAAAGTTGTCATACGAGAGATTTAATGCTTCTTTGAGCTTATTAAACTCCTCTGCATAGTGGTCTACATACTCTTGGCGACTCATCTCTGAGTCGTCGGCCTTCTGCGCAATCTTCTGCCCATGCTCATCAGTACCAGTGGTAAAGAATACGTTATCACCCATTAGGCGCCTATACCGCGCTATGGCGTCTGTCTGCACTACCTCAAGCCCAAACCCTATATGCGGGTCTGCATTCACATACGGCAGTGTAGTAGTGATGTAGAAGTTTTTACTCATGTGGGCCATTATTCTTCCAGTCATCTAGGTCGGCTACTATCTCTTGGAGTACGGCGGCCATAGGCACAGAGAGGAGTATCCCTAAGAAGCCAGCAAGCTGCGCCCCTACAATAAGCGAGAGCATCACCATCAGTGGAGGCACCCCTACTATCTTGGTAACTATAAGCGGGTAGATTAGATTGCCCTCAAATTGTTGTATTATCAGATATAACGCCAAGACCAATAATGCCAGAGTTACGCCGCCAGTGATATATCCTATGGCCACAGCTGGTATAGTGGCTATTATAATACCAAACACTGGGATAAGCCCAAAGAGTACTACTAGAGCTGAGAGTAATAATGCATACTTAACTCCCAATATTGTTAACCCTAAGAATGTGAGCGTACCTATAATCAAGCCAGACAACATCTGCCCTTGCATCCATAAGCCCACCTTTTTTTGTGAGCGCTTTAATAAGCCTATGGCGTACTCTTCATTCTTCTTTGGGACTACTATACGCAAAAAGTCTTGCAAATTATGCTCTTGCACAGCAAAATAAAATGAAAATATTATAATCAATGCAAATGTCAAGAGTCCTCCGAATATGGCATTAACAAATGCGAATGCATTACTTGAATACTGAGTAATAAGGCCTTTTATAGACTCTTGCATATTGTCTATGCTCACTCCCTCTGGCAAGATTACGGAGATATTCTCATCTG
>CAZWWY010000073.1:0-2228 GCA_964637785.1 uncultured Candidatus Saccharibacteria bacterium | reverse complement strand
TTGGAAGACGATGTGGAATGCAAGTGACACCCTGCCATCCTTAGCAAACTCATCAAACTTGTCTATACGCTGCACTAGCTCACCCCCATGCTTGTTAATTATATCAAATATTCCTGCCTCATCAGTACCATCAGGTATCCAAATGGCAATATCCCTCAACATATACGGATATTGCGACATTATACTATATGTCAGTCCATCTGCTATCAGTGGCAAAGCTGAGTACTCACTAGGTACAGGCAGGCTATCAAATGTGCTTGTAAGATTAAACTCGAGCACGCCATTACTCACGCTCACGCCATTAAGCTCACTGCCTAGCTCGGCCTCTAGCGCCTCGCATACCTCTGCCAGCGCTGCAGTTTGCTTTTGCTCGGCCTTCTTTTTGCCCAAGGCGCGTGCTCCTACAGCCACACTTGTGTACTCCGCATCTTTAGTAAAGACTCTCCCGATCTCATAAGCCCTCACCATCTCATACTCACCCAGTAATGGCGCGTTCTTTATTGCTTTGTCTAGAGCCTTAGTGATACCGGCTGCCAAGCTGCTGCGCACATGATCTTTATCGCTACTCAAGATGCTTGCAAGTTTGATCTCCCCAGTATCCGTGAGGGTATATGTCATCGTCTCTGTTATGTCCAAGTTTAGCATCACTTTACGTACTAGCTCGCTATATGCTCGCTCTTTGTTTATAAACTTCTTTGGTACAGGCATAGGCAACGGCTCCCCTACTATATTACCAAATCCATATACACGCCCTATCTCCTCATATACATCCTCTACTATACGCACGTCTAGCCTCTCAAATGGAGGTGTCACTGTCAACTCATCTCCACTCACCTCATGCTCCCAGCCAAATCTTTTTATTATATTCACTGCCTCGTCTATGGTTATGTTAGAGCCTAAGAATGAGTTAAGTCCCTTCATATTTATAGTCACCTTGTGCGCCTCAGGCTCAGCAGGGTTGGTATCTACATAACCCTCCACCTCTCCACCTGCTACCTCAGTTATGAGCCTAGCCACCTCATATGCACCATATGGTGGCAGCTCTATTGGTATCTCATTCTCAAATCTCTGCACTGCATCTGTACGCAACTTTAGCTTGGCGCTGGCACGGCGAGTTTTAATGGGGTGGAACTTGGCAGACTCCACCACTATGTCTACAGTACCATCATCCACCTCGGCAACAATCCCCCCCTTGATGCCAGCTATCGCTATAGGCACATCAGCATTCGCATCTGTTATCACCGCTATAGAATCACTCAGCTCATACTCATCTCCGCCAAGTACTGTGATGCTCTCATTCTCTTTGGCCTTGCGTACACCAATTTTTACTCCGTTATCATTTGTAAGTTTACTCGCGTCAAATATATGTGTAGACTGCCCGATGCCAAACATTACATAGTTGGTGACATCCACTACATTGTTGATACTCTTTTGACCCAGCACTTCCAACTTCTCCTTAAGCCATTTTGGCGAGCCACCCACCTTTATACCCCTTACCAGCGCGGCAGTATACCGCGGGCACCACTCTTTATCTTGTACATCCACTGTCAATATACTACTCTGCTTGCTTGCTGCCTTACGTACGTCAATAGCCAACTCGTCTTTCTTAAGCTCTTTACTTAAGAGCGTAGATAGCTCTTTAGCTACTCCTCTGTGTCCAAGACAATCATGTGCTCTGTTTGGTAATACGTCTAAGTCTATTATCCAGTCTTTTTTACTCCCTACCTCTACCTCGTCAACTCCTTCAACCTCCAGTGCATGCATCATAAAAATCTGCTCTAGCTCACTGACGCTTGGCAACGTCTCCTCAAAGTATTCTTGTAACCAATTATAACTAACTTTCATAATATTATTTATCTTTTATAGCGCCTTCATCGTCAAGCTTGGCAATAAACTGATTCACAAAGCGCAAATCCCCATGATGGAATAGGCGAATATCATCAATTATCCAACGCATCATCGCAAGGCGCTCAATACCACCGGCAAAAGCAAAACCACCATACTTCTCCGGATCAATACCTGCATTGCGTAAAACATTCGGATGCACCATACCACCAGGCAACACCTCAATCCATTTGTCACGTAATCGCTTCGGTATATGATCTCCTGTCAAACGCATGTCAAACTCTATCGCAGGCTCGACAAATGGGAAATAGCTTGGGCGCATCCTCACCTCAGCACCGTCACCAAAAAACTCATCAAAGAAATGACGAACAATCCACTGTAAG
>CAZWWY010000072.1:0-2260 GCA_964637785.1 uncultured Candidatus Saccharibacteria bacterium | reverse complement strand
AGCAAAGCGACTATAAAATTAACGACTCCTGACCAATTCCCTCCTCTGGCACAATATTATATCTTACCCACCAAGTCTAGCCCCGGCTCTAGAGTGTCTTGGCCTGCCGCCCAGCTGGCTGGGCATACTTGGCCGTCGTGCTCTGCTACAAATTTTGCAGCCTTGAGCTTGCGCAACAACTCGCTAGCACTCCTGCCTATAGAGTTGTCGTTAACTTCAGAGAGTACAATCTGCCCCTCTGGGTTGATAACAAATGTGCCACGCAGGGCTAGCCCCTCATCTGGTATAAGTACGCCAAACGCCTCACTAAGCATATGATTAGCGTCGGCTGCCATAGGATACTCGATGTTGCCTATAGCCGGAGAGCTGTCATGCCATGCCTTGTGGCAAAAGGCCGTGTCTGTAGAGACAGAGATGACCTCTGCACCCTCTGCTTTAAATGCTTTATAATTAGCCTGCATCTCCTCTAGCTCCGTGGGGCATACAAAGGTAAAGTCAGCCGGGTAGAAGAAGAGTATAAGCCACTTACCCTCATAGTCCTCTACCCTCACCTTCTTTATCTCCTCACTGCCTCCTTTACCCTTAGGGTCAAACACCTCAAACTCAAAGTTAGGCATAGAGTCACCAACACTCAGAGGCTCATACCCGCCAAAGTCTAATATATCCCCGCTATTTAACTCATTATTCACTTTACAATTTTCACACATAATATTTTATATTTGATTTATTAATCTTAAAGCCTATTATATCAGATATGCAAACAAAAGATATTAAAGGCAAAGTCATAGTACTCATAGGCCAGACAGCCAGTGGCAAGACTGATACAGCCATTAGGCTTGCTAAAGAGCTTGACGGTGAGGTAATCTCTGCTGACTCTAGGCAAGTATATAAGCACTTAAATATTGGTACAGACAAAGTGAGTGAAGAGCAGATGCAAGGCGTACCGCACCATCTTATAGACATCACAGACCCTCTCACTGACACATATACTGTGAGTGACTTTGTGCGTGATGCTACTACAGCAATTGTGGATATCCACAAACGAGGCAAAGTACCGATAGTTGCCGGCGGTACAATGCTATATATAGATGCACTCTTTGGCAAAGTGCAAGTTCCTGAAGTGCCGCCAAATGCAAAGCTCCGAGCAGAGCTTGAGCAGCGAGGTCGAACCTCGCTGTTTGCCGAGTTGCAAAGCAAAGACCCAAGGCGTGCAGAACAAATGATTGTAGAAAGGCAAGACACCAACAAGCGTAGGCTCATAAGAGCACTAGAGGTGGTAAAAGCACTAGGGCAAGTGCCTAAAGTAGACGGCTTAAGTGCTGTAGAATCGGCATACGATATTTTATGGTTAGGCCTACAAAATGAGCCAAAAGCACAAAAAGATAAGATAAACAAACGCAATGCAAAGATGCTGGCTGGAGACCTATTAAATGAGGTTAAGGAGCTGCAGAATATCGGTATTACCCAAGATCAATTCAACACATTCGGCTTTGAGTATAAGTATACTGCCATGCTCCTCTCTGGTACACCAATTATCTTAGATAATCCGCCGACATTAGATGATGTGCTATTAAAAATGAATAGTGGCACATGGCGCTATGCTAAAAAGCAGCGCGCTTGGTGGGCTGACCGTAGTGAAATTAATTGGTATAAGTCTAGCGAGTATGCACAGCTAAAAAGTCAAGTAAAGAACTTTTTGCGATAACCAACTATAGGTCAAATAATAATCTAGAGAGATTCTTTATCATTAGTTGGTGATCATTTGTTTTAATCCCCTCTATAAAAATGGCCATCTGGTCTTGTGTAAACCACTCATATTTAATATCTAGATTATTAATGACACACGCCATATCAAAAACCATGACAGCTGTACGTTTGTTACCATCAGTAAACGGGTGGTCTTTTATAAAGAAATAGAGATACGCCGTAACTTTTGCAGGGATAGTCGTGTATATATAGGTCTCAAAGTGAGTATTATTTATAGAGTAAAGAATTGCACTAATTTTAGAATTATGCGCACTTATACGTTGGAAGGATATAAAGCCTCCACTATATAAATTATCGTAAATTGTACAAACCTTTTCTAATGTGATCGGTTCGAATCTCTTTTTCTCCTTTATCATATTTTTCTAAAGATTTTAACACATGTGTATTCTTGCCTATCCTTCTTTTTACAAGCATGTCGAAAGAAGCTCCACCTGTAGAACTCTTTACACAGCTACTAATTCGCTTAAATATATTCATATTCTTAAACTTAACT
>CAZWWY010000071.1:0-2278 GCA_964637785.1 uncultured Candidatus Saccharibacteria bacterium | reverse complement strand
CCCACCGGCTCTGGTAAGACAACGACTCTCTACGCCTTCCTCAGGCATGTGCACAAGCCATCTATAAAGATTATCACTCTTGAGAACCCTATTGAGTACCATTTGCCCGGCATAGTGCAGACGCAGATTACTAAGAAGTACAGCTTTGCTGATGGCTTACGCGCCATACTGCGCCAAGATCCTGATGTGATAATGGTCGGTGAGATACGTGACCCAGAGGTGGCCAAGACGGCCGTACATGCTGCACTCACGGGGCACCTTGTGTTCTCTACCTTGCACACCAATAACGCCGCGGGCACCTTCCCTCGCATCATAGACCTTGACGTCTCTCCTGAGATTATTGGTGCAGCACTCTCTGTCTCTATGGCGCAGCGGCTTACACGCAAGCTCTGTACTCACTGCAGAACATCCGCCCCAATGACGCCAGACGAGAGTAAGATTGTAAACAAGATACTCAAAGGCATCCCCCGGCCAGAGAGCCTCCCAACAAACCGTGATACCCTGTGGCACCCCAAAGAGGGTGACTGCAAAGAGTGCGGTGGTAGTGGGTATAAGGGGCGCATAGCTATACTAGAGGCCGTGCTTGTAGACTCGGCTATAGAGGAGGTGGTGCGCAACAACCCAAGCGAGGCAGACATCTGGCGCGCAGCCAAACCTCAAGGCATAAGGAGGATGGCAGAGGATGGTATGGTCAAAGCCCTAGAGGGCATCACCAGCTTAGAAGAACTCGGCCGAGTAGTAGACCTCACAGAAGACCTCTTTAGAGGTTAGTTAAATAAAAAAATAGCGGCCGAGGAGTAATCGCCGCTATATAAGTTTGTACCTCTCGCCTCCCCTTAAGATGGGTTAATTCGCTGGCGATTATTACACACCACAAGGTGGTGGCACATGCCGGCTTACATTTATATCACTAGGATTTCATGATATCGAGACTTGTAGTTAGCCTCCCCGTGCATGCTCGCTTATTATACGTGCAATTTATAAATATTGCTACCGTACAGATTTATACACTTCATCTAAATCTCCCTTACTAAATACTATTTGCCAGAGATGCATATGTCTTGCCTTGAACCCGCCTGCGCAAACAAGTAAATAATATCTCCACATACGATAGAATGTCGGTGAATATTTATGCTGCAACTTAGGCCAAGCTTTTACAAAATTTGCCTCCCATGCCAATAATGTCTCACTATAATAATGGCCGAAATTATGCCAATCCTCCATAGTCAACAACTTTTCACTAGCCTTGCCTATACATTGAATTGACGGCAGTACCCCATTTGGAAATATATACTTATCTATCCACGGATCAGTATATGTTGTTGATATATTCCCTCCAATGGTGTGTAATAAGAACAATCCTTCTGGTTTTAATATTTTATCAATAATCTTAAAAAACTCACTATGATTTTTACGCCCAACATGCTCGAACATACCAACTGATATAATTTTATCAAAACTCCCCTCAAGATGTCTATAGTCTAGGTGCTTAATCTCAACTGATAAACCTTTTGTATTTTCTCTTGCGTATTTTATCTGTTCATTAGATATAGATATGCCCACAACCGAACAACCGTACTTCTCTGCTATATACTTCGCAAGGCCCCCCCATCCACACCCTATATCTAATACTTTATCTGTACTCTTTAGTTGGAGTTTGCGACATATTAAATCCATCTTCTTCTCTTGGGCCTCATTCAGGTTATTAGTACCATTGAAGTAGCCACAAGAATATTGATTGTTTGGATCTAAGAAAGACATGTATAACTCATTGCCTATATCATAATGTACATCTATTACCTTGCGGGCTTTTATGAGAGATTGCATATTATACAACCTAGCCTTAAACCACTGGGTTACGGTGGTGAGGCTGAGTCTCCGACTACTAACTCCTGAGCGTAATAATTTATCTACGAACAAATCTATACGCTCAACATCCCACAAACCATCCATATATGTCTCTCCTAGTGCAAGAGAGCCCCCAAACAAAACACGAGTATAAAACTTTTCATCATGTATTTGTATATCCCATGGATTATCTCCATTTAATGTGACGCTTGCATTATCTAAAATCTTAAGTATTGCTTTTTTAGAAAACTTCATCCGTATAGTATACACTAGCTTAGTAAAACACTATGCTCTTCACTATATATAACAAGAGGATAATAAAATAGCGAGCGGGAGAGACCCCGTCGCTATTAGAATGTGCTTGTACCACCCTTAAATAGGACGGCGCCGCGGACTATTATAAACTTAATCTCTGTAAATTAGTACCTTG
>CAZWWY010000070.1:0-2278 GCA_964637785.1 uncultured Candidatus Saccharibacteria bacterium | reverse complement strand
TTTGCTATAATACACATATGCGAGTACTTACAGTAATACCAATAACAAACAACCAACGGCTGGGTAATCTAACCTACTTCTCTCTTAGAGATGCTCCACTTGGCTCTGTGGTAGACATTGACCTAAGGGGTAAGGTAGTGCCGGCCCTTGTGGTGGAGAGTGCTAGCGCAGCCGACATGAAGGCTATACTGCGCGGTAGTAGCTTTGCCCTTAAGCGCTTGGCAAACGCATGTCCGCGCGAGATACTCACTCCAGCATTTATAAAAGCAGCAGAATACACAGCCAGGTATCATGCTGCTACTATTGGCTCTGTCATCTTCTCTATGGTGCCTAGCGCCGTGCTCTCTTGTGCAGACATAAAGATAAAAACAAAGTCAGACACCTACAAGAAGCATATGTACGATGCCTATGCTTTGCAAGCCAGCTCTAATGATAGAGTGATTATGTATAAAAATATGGCACGAGAGGCTCTAGCAAGAAATCGCTCTACGGTGATAGTGGCACCCAACTCGGTGACTGCTAATAAGCTTTATAAAGAGCTAAAAAGTGGTATAGAAGACAAAACCCATATATTGCACAGTAAAATCTCTAAGAGCAAGCTGCTAAACACAGTAGCAAAAGTATCTAACTCTGATAAAGCTGTCCTACTGATAGCCACAGCCAAATTTGCAACACTCAATATGTATGAACTGGGTACCCTGATAGTAGAGGATGAGAGCTCAGCGTCATATAATACTCTTAAGAGACCCTACTTAAACTCTGTCGTATTCCTCACTCAATATGCTAAAAGCTTACGAGTAAAGCTGATATTAGCGAGTACCGTACTCTCTAATCAGGTGCACTTAGCCATGCGAAATGGAGAGATAACTGAGTTAGTACCACTCTCTACTCGCCAGCGCTCTAAGACTAAAGTAGAGATAGTGGACGCACGTAAAGAAGCAGTCGGCGGCACAAAACCGACTAAAAAAAGTAAAGAGGCCCAAATATTCAATCCTATAGACGAAAAGTTAGCAACATATATAGAAAAAGCACTAAAAACCAAACAAAAGATACTAATACTCGCACCGCGCATTGGCTTGGCCCCAACCACCATATGCAGAGACTGCCTTAGTACAGTAACTTGTAAAAAGTGTGGTACTCCTGTTATATTACATAAGACGACTGATGGCAAGAGAGAGTTCTTATGTGGGAGGTGTGGTATCTCTAGTAGCTCAAATACTACTTGTGAGTACTGTAATGGTTGGAGATTAGATACTCAAGGTATAGGTATAGAGTTAGTAGAAGAGACTCTAAAAAAGTCATACAAAAAAGCAAAGATACTAAAAGTTGATAAAAAGACTACAAAGACAGACAAGGCTGTGATAGATACTGTAGCAGAGTTTTATAAAGATGCAGATATATTGCTTGCTACTCAACTGGCTATACCATTTATAAATACTGTAGACACTACAGTGATAATCTCTTTAGATGCCATGCTCTCTGTACCGAGCTTTAATATAGATGAGAGAGTCTTCTCATTACTATTGAGAATTAAGGATTTCACCAAAGATACTGTGCTAATACAGACCCGTATGCCGGAGCGCTCTGCACTCACCTTGGCAGTCTCTGGAGATATCTCAGACTTTATGCGTCAAGAGCTAGAGTTGCGTAAGGCACTAAAATATCCACCATATACTGTAATGATAAAGATTACAAACACTGGCAGTAAGAGGCAGATCATAGAGAACTTCCAAAAGATTATGCCTAGCCTCGAGCCTTATGGGCCTCGTGTGTTTAAACAATTTCACCGCTAGTCACCAAGCAAGTTTGCCTTGCATGCACTGCTACGAATAAAAGCCACTGATTGGCCTAACGACGAGTTAGTAGAGATGCTAAAAACCCTCCAACCAAAATTTGAAGTCAGGGTTAATGTTGAGTAAATACTATGTGCACCGGACAGGATTCGAACCTGTGTAGGCAATTGCCAACCGGGTTACAGCCGGTCCCATTTAACCACTCTGGCATCGACGCATGTGGAGCCAAGGGGAATCGAACCCCTCCGTCCGAGATGACAAGTCCGAACGACTAGCCTAAGTGGCCCCCATGCCCCCACGGGCAAGAGTATACCACACAGAGAAAAATAACTCAAAAGAAAAACCGAGGTAAAACCTCGGAATTTCAAGACTCGATTTCGTCCGGACTTGTCATTTATAATTATATACACTTACATAAATAAAGTCAACACTAGTAATTCTTCAACTGGTCGGCATATGAGTGAAGGCGTATCTTCTCTAAAGCT
>CAZWWY010000069.1:0-2430 GCA_964637785.1 uncultured Candidatus Saccharibacteria bacterium | reverse complement strand
CAATCAGGTTATGCAACTTCTCTTTGCCAGCGTGTAGTGCGCTCTCCCACACCACTCCCTCATTAAGCTCACCGTCTCCAAGCAAACAGTAAAAGAATTTGCTAGACGGAGAGTCATTGTCCATCTGCTCGGCTAGAGCCATACCCAGTGCTTGCCCAAGCCCGCTGCCAAGTGGCCCCGAGCTTACCTCTACTCCGGGTAAAAACTCGCGATGCGGATGCCCCTGCAGTCGGCTGCCAAACTTGCGCAGAGTGGCAAGCTCCTCAATATCAAAGTATCCGGCATGTGCCATGGCTGCATACTGCACGGGGCATATATGCCCATTGCTGAGCACGAGCCTATCGCGCCCCTCCCAATCTGGCTCTTGTGGTTTATGGTTAAGTGTGTGGAAGTATAAGAGTGTGAAGACGTCTGCCATACCCAGCGGCCCAGCAGTGTGCCCACTCCCTGCCTCTACAAGCATCTTTATAATATCTTGGCGTATAGCATTAGCCTGTTGCCGCAATTGCTTAATATCTAGATCTCCGCTCATATAAGTATAAGTAAGGCTCTACTGATTTATCGGGTGCATTGGGCTAGATGGGTCAGGCATAGACTCGTTGGTATTTGCACTTGGCCATATTACAAACATTACAGCTACAGCTAGGGCAGCTATGGCTAGCAATACTATAGGGGCCTGCTTCTCATTTTTAGCTAAGCCGGTCTTGATGATTAAACGAGTTATAAAAGATTGATTGTTCATAATATATTATTTTTAATTCATAATTCTAGATTCATAATCCTGTTGTTATTATTATATTATATCAATTTTTTTAATCCTACGCTCGTGTCTGTCCACAGGTATATACTTTGTCTCTAGCCATTGCCTCACTGCTCTTTTGGCCTCCTCATTTGATATAAACCTTGCGCCCAGACTAAGCACGTTAGCATTATTATGCTCGCGGCTAAGCCTTATCAACTCAAGATTATCACAATTATACACCGCAGCTCTAACGCCACTATATCTATTAGCTACCATAGCCTCACCCTGCCCAGAGCCACCTAGTATTATTGCTCTAGTGTACTCTGAGCCCTCACTCACTGCGCGCGCTGCCTTGTGTATAAAGTCTGGGTAATCATCTTGTGCATCTAGCTCATATGCACCCATATCTTCTGCCTCATAACCTAGCTCATCTCGTACTAAAGGCATAAGAGCCTCTTTAAGCTCATAGCCAGCGTGATCTGTTGCAAAATATATCTTTTTCATAATTTTATAATTCTTAATTTTGAGTTAATATTACATGCTGGACAAGAGAATTAGCATATCCAACCTCATTATCATACCATGCTAGCACCTTCACTAATTTACTGCCTACCACGCGCGTCATAGAGAGGTCAGCAATGCTTGCCTCTGCGCGCCCTAGTATATCTGTGCTTACAAGCGGCTCCTCTGTCACAGCAAATATCTTACCCCAACGCTGACTCCCAGCAGCACCCTCAAGTGCATTATTGACCTCCTCTACTGTAGTATCTTTACTGGCCACAAAAGTGACATCTACTATAGAGCCGGCCGGCACAGGCACGCGCATGGCAATCCCATCAAATTTACCTGCAAGCTGCGTATGTGCCTTGGTGGTAGCCACAGCGGCGCCAGTGCTCGTTGGTATAATATTTACACCTGCTGCACGCCCTCTCCTAAAGTCTGCTGGCTTGCCCTGAGCTTGTCGGACGGGGCTGTCCACCGTCTTTTGCGTAGCTGTGTAGCCATGCACTGTATTGAGTATTGCAGACTCTATACCTATAGCCTCGCTGAGTATGCCCACCAGCGGGCTCGCAGCATTAGTAGTGCAAGAGGCGTTAGAGCTGATGGTGCACGTGTTAAGCTGCTCCTCATTTACCCCCATCAGCACCGTTGTAGCATCTGAGCTTGGCGCAGAGATTACTACCCTCTTGGCGCCAGCGTCTATGTGCCCTTGGGCAAGCTCAAGAGTCTTAAAGATGCCCGTGCACTCCACTACTACATCTATGTCCAAATCTTTCCATGGTAATTTTACAGGATCTCTCTCTTGCAAAAACTCTATACCAGATAAGTCATCATCAGATTTACCATATACTGAGTCATACTTAAGTAGGTACTCTAGATTTTCTTTATCTCCCAAGTCATTGATAGCCACAACCTCAATCTGTTTACCATGCACCGACTGGTGCGTGGCTTTATAAAAGGCTCGCCCTATTCTGCCAAATCCATTTATTGCTACTCTCATATTAATTTTAGATATTAACTTATAATTTATCAACCTACTCTATTGTTGGCTCTACTACTGTCACCATCCTTGTGGCTGTTGCATCATTGCCTGCTGCATCTGTGGCAGTATAGGTGACAGTGTATGTGCCTACTGTATCTGTATCTACTGTGCCTGTTGTTGTAACTGTCACTTCTCCATCTACATC
>CAZWWY010000068.1:0-2482 GCA_964637785.1 uncultured Candidatus Saccharibacteria bacterium | reverse complement strand
ATAGAAAAGTTCTTTATTGAATACAAGTCATCGTCATTATAATCTGCACTTTTATTTTCTTGTGTTTCTTCTTGTGTAATTGCTTGTGCTTGTTGTACTTGTGTTGTCTCTGGTGTTTGAGTAGGTACAGAAAATGGATTTACTGGTGCTTGCGCGATACTTTCCTCAAGATCGGCAAATGGATCTGCTACTACTGCCTGTGGCGTTTGTTGCTCTGCTGGTGCATCTGGTATTGATTGTGGTACGACACCTCCCTCTTGATTAGTATTTAGGGCAAACGGGTTGAACGGCTCAGCCGGCTGAGCCGTTTGAGGTTCAGGTTCTGGTGCTTGTGCTTGTATTGATGTGGCCACTGGCTCAGGTTCTAGCTCTACTAATGTCTCTGGTATTGGGCTAAAGTTATTATTAAAGTGTTGCACCGCCTCATCTGCCATTGGCGCAGCTGCGGCTGCCACTACTGCTGGTGCTGCTAGAGCTACTGGTGATGCCGTATGTGCACTCTCGTGCTTGGCCAACATATCTAGCAAGCGCTTTAAGTCCTCCTCGCCAAAGTAATCTATATGCACCTTGCCGCCCTTCTCAGAGCGCTTCTCTATCTGCACGCGTGTGCCGAGCGTCTCTGTAAGCTCCTTCTCTATGCCTATCAGCTCTGGCGAGAGGTCTTGCTTGCGGGCCTTGTCTGTGGCTATGCGCCTTGCTATGCGCTCGCTCTCGCGCACTGTAAGTCTCTTAGATGTTATCTCTTTAAACAAAGTATCTCTCTCTTGTGGCCTCTCGCCCAGCATCAATAGCGGCCGGGCATGCCCTTCACTTATCTCTCGTGCAGTCAGCGCATTTTGTATATGCTCTGGGAGACCCAACAAGCGCAGTGTATTAGACACATACTCGCGGCTCTTACCCACCTTCTTAGCTATCTCAATATGCTTTAAGTTAAATTCATCTACCAGCTGCTTAAAGGCTCGTGCCCTGTCCATGGCGTTGAGGTCTTCTCTCTGGAGGTTCTCTATTATGGCCAGCTCTAGCTTCATCTTATTTGTCTCCTCTTGAGCGCGGATAATCACAGGCACCTGTGGCAGCATTGCCAACTTACTAGCACGCAAGCGGCGCTCTCCGGCTATCAGCTCATACTCTACTGTGATGCCACCATCTGGGCGCTCCGTCTCCTTGCGAGTTACTACTAGTGGTTGTAGTACTCCATACTGGCGTATAGAGTCTGCTAGCTCGGCTATCTTATCATCATTAAACTCCTTGCGCGGCTGGTATGGGTTAGGGCTTATCCTGTCTACCTCCACCCAAAAAATGCTATTATTATAAAATTCGCTCATGTTTTAGATTTTGTTATGAATGAAATGAATTAAAAAATCTTAAATCCGCCCAAGTTTTTATTTTAATAAAAAGTTTGGTGGATAATTAATATCTTTGCCACTCATTCTACCATAGACGCCCATAGCTCAAGCCTTAAGTCTGTGTATAACAAGAGGCAACAATTGAATTAACTCTAGATTCGTAGATATTTAGTCTACCATCAGCCCTTGCTAGCGCCAATCCTCTAAGCATAAGCAGTCCTTCTTCATAAGAAGTATGACACCTTGCCTTATGCAGATAATCTAATGTTTGGTATGCTCTGGCTAGAGACCTCTCATACCTCAACTCATTATTGTCTTTCGCCGCTCTTATGCATCTGGCTACATCTGCACCAAGATTCGCAAAATAAAACTTTGTGCTTTTATTACCGTCTTCCATTTCCTATTATTATAATTTTATAACTCCAAATATGGTACTATTTTTTGTATTATCTCTTTCATTTTTTCTCTTATGAGCTCATCTTCCACCTCCATACTTCTGTTATTTTGAGCTGGTCGTATATTTATAAGTGAGATATATTCTAACGCGTCCTCCCCTGTCTCATCTTGATAAATATTAAAGCCCCATACGTTAGACTGTTGTGATCCATTTGCAATAAGTAAATTATTTGCATCCATATGCCACTCACCACCAAGAGCGACATCTCCTTTTTCTATATCTACAACTCCTTTTACAAGTACTTTATGCCACTTATCCGCCAAGTCTCCAAGCACCTTTTGATCGGCAATATCTCGTACGATTATTATGTCTTCTATAGTTGCAATCATCCTCTGTATAATAGCACAAAGTTATAAATTATGTATAATTGTGCTCATAACTACTTGAGGTAATGCCAGAGTGGTGAAATCGGTAAACACGCACGACTCAAAATCGTGTGCCGCAAGGCTTGAGGGTTCAATTCCCTCCTCTGGCACTAGAAATATAAAGCCACAACATGTAAGTGTTGTGGCTTTTGTATTTCTTGTCAGAGAGGGTATTGAAAGACGGAGCCGGTATACAAGACGAGGCATTTATGCTGAGTGCTTGTCGGCGAGTCAGGGTCGTGAGCGTATAATTTTAAGGAGCAAAGCGACTATAAAATTAACGACTCCTGACCAATTCCCTCCTCTGGCACAAT
>CAZWWY010000067.1:1308-2510 GCA_964637785.1 uncultured Candidatus Saccharibacteria bacterium | reverse complement strand
TGTGCATCACTGATTAACAAGGGCACAACAACTCTCCACGGCATACCGCGTATAGAGGAGATAAGCCGCATGCTTGAGGTATTTAAGAGCTTGGGCATAAACGTGGAGGCATTACCAGACCCGGAGACTGGCGAGAATACAACATTTAAGATAACGCCACCAAAACAGTGGGACATAAGCAAGATAAACAAAGAGTCGGCCAGTGCCATGCGCTCTGTGCTGATGCTACTTGGGGCCCTTGTACATATTGATGGCGACTTTAGCCTGCCGCATGCTGGCGGCTGTGACATGGGCGAGCGCACAGTAGCCGCACATAAGCACGGGCTAGAGGCACTAGGGGTGAGTATTAAGACTCTTGAGGACTGCTACCGCGTGACTAACAATGGACTTAAGCATGCAGACATAGTAATGTATGAGGCGAGTGACACAGCCGCAGAGAACTTGATAATAGCCGCTGCGCTAACGCCGGGCAAGACGACTATTCGGTATGCACCGCCCAACTACGAGGTGCAAGATGTATGCCACTTGATGGAGACATTTGGGGTGAAGATAGATGGTATAGGTACACATGTGCTAACAGTGCATGGAGTGAGTGAGATAAACATGGATGCAGAGCACCACAACAGTGAGGACCCAATAGAGGCAATGTGTTGGCTGACGGCTGGTATTATGACAGGCTCGGAGTTGACTGTGAGCCGCTGCCCTGTGCGATTTCTAGAAATAGAGTTACTCAAACTACAATATATGGGGCTCAAGTTTGACCTAAGCGAGCAGTATATGGCAAAAAATGGCGAGACAGAGCTTGTAGACATAACAGTATATGCAGACAAGAGTGAGTTAAAAGCACCAGAGAACAAGCTGCACCCACTGCCATATCCAGGTATGAATGTAGACAACCTCCCCTTCTTTGCCCCAATTGCTACGCAGGCCGAGGGCAAGACGTTATTGCACGACTGGATGTGGGAGAGCAGAGCAATACACTTTACAGAGCTGAGTAAACTGGGCGCAGATGTGAAGCTGCTAGACCCACACAGGGTAGAGGTTACTGGCAAGACTAAGCTGCGAGGTGCTCAAGTGGTATGCCCACCAGCCCTGCGCCCTGCTGTGGTGGTGATGATGGCTATGCTAGGCGCCGAGGGCGAGAGTATATTACGTAACGTGTACTCAATAGCCCGTGGATATGAGGACATAGCCGAGAGATT
>CAZWWY010000067.1:0-1208 GCA_964637785.1 uncultured Candidatus Saccharibacteria bacterium | reverse complement strand
CCTTGACACGTATTGCCGATATGTGTTGTGGTATTGACAAATTAGTTATGCACAGTATAATGTGCAGGCTGTTGACGGCCTTTATAAGTGCGTTACAGTTATAGATATATAAACAATTGCCGTAAGGCACACTACCGCAACTCTGACACTTGACCGCGACGAATGTAAAAAACATAATATATAAAACAGACAATAACATACTCCTCAGTGGGTGTCTCAATATTTCTTGCCTTAGGGCTTGCTATACCTAGTATGGCTAGTGCTGGTGTTTTAGATGCCATTTCAGCTATGTTCTCTAGTAAGATTGAGTATACTACTGACAGTGGTTATAACTCACAGACTATCCCACTACCCCGTGCAGCACGTAATGTAGACCCTAACCCCTCTAGAGGAGGAGGAGATATAATAGTGCGCAATGGCTCAGCCATAGTAGCTGAGAGTGGGCCCGAGGGAGGCATCACCAATTTTATAGAGGGTCACAAGAGTGGCGGCCAAATAAGTGTATATATAGTACGTAAAGGAGATAGTTTGGGCAAGATAGCCGAGATGTTTGGAGTGTCTATCAATACTCTTAAGTGGGCTAATGATATAAAGCGTGGCTCTACTATACGCATAGGACAAGAGCTTGTGATACTCCCAATGACTGGTATCAAGTACACCATAAAGAGTGGAGGCACATTGCGTGATGTGATAAAGAAGTATGGTGGAGATATAGATGAGGCTGCAGAGTATAATGGCGTTGGGCCTGATGAGGATTTAGCCAAAGGCACAGTGGTGATAATCCCTAATGGCGAGTTGGCAGTACCTAAGCCTGCTACAAAGATAGTAAAGGTGCGCTCTGGCCGCTCTTATGGCGCATCATCTCGTGATGTGTCTGGGTATTTTGTGCACCCTCTTAATTATGCCGGTGTACGTACGCAGCGTCTACATGGGTATAATGCTGTAGACATCGGTGCCACAAGAGGTACTCCTATTATTGCTGCGGCGAGTGGCAAGGTGATACTCGCCCGCCCCACCGGGTGGAATGGGGGTTACGGCCGCTATACTATAATAAAGCACAATAATGGCACGCAGACAGTCTACGCACACATGAGTAAGAATATCAGCTGGGTTGGACAGAGCGTAGTGCAAGGCCAAGTAATTGGCTATGTAGGCAACACCGGCCGCTCTACAGGCCCTCACCTCCACTTTGAGGTCCGTGGTGCTCG
>CAZWWY010000066.1:0-2536 GCA_964637785.1 uncultured Candidatus Saccharibacteria bacterium | reverse complement strand
TTTTTCCTCGGTATTGTAGCTGGCTCTGTGGCAGCATTTATAATTAGCAGGATACCGTATCGCACTTGGCGCAAGTATGCGCCTTGGCTCTTTGGCTTGTCAGTTGTGGCCACTTTTTTAGTATTTTTACCAGGAGTTGGTATGGAGCATGGTGGGGCAAGTAGGTGGATACATTTTGGGTCTATTACACTTCAGCCTGTAGAGCTCTTGAAGCTCGGTGCTGTACTTTTTGCAGCTAACTTTTTAGCTAGTAATGCGCGCAAGGTGCACGCTCATAGCTGGTTTGGTCTGGCGTCTCTAGGTATCTTGACTGTAGTGATAGTAACTCCACTTATATTGCAACCAGACACAGGCAGCGCAGTAGTCATAATATTAGCTATGGTGGCCATGTTCTTTGTGGCTGGTTTGCGCTGGAGAGATGTTGGGATGGTTATATTAGTAGCTGCAGTAGCCATTACAGTGCTGGCCTTTATGCGGCCATATGTACTAGACCGCATAGTCACTTTTGTAAATCCTGCAAGTGACTCGCAAGGCTCTGGCTACCAAATCAAGCAATCTCTCATTGCGGTAGGCTCTGGCCAAGTCTTTGGTAGGGGGTTTGGGCAGAGTGTACAAAAGTTTAATTATTTACCAGAGCCAGTAGGAGACTCTATATTTGCTGTATATGCTGAGGAGTTTGGCTTTGCTGGGTCAGTAATCTTGCTGGCCGTCTTCCTTGCTCTCCTTTTGCGTATGTATTATATAGCCGTGAGAGCCACAGACATGTTTGGGGCGCTCTTGGTAGTTGGCATAGCCACTCTTATGATAGTGCAATCACTCTTTAATATCGCTGCGATGCTTGGGGTCGTGCCACTCTCTGGCTTACCTCTTATCTTTGTCTCTCATGGCGGCACAGCTCTGGCTGTAACATTGGCAAGCTTTGGTATTGTGCTCAATGTCTCTCGGTATCATAAAGCCTAGTAACTTGATTACTTATATTTGCACTTATGTGAATAACATAATATAAAGCCAGTCAACTACATGCTACAATATGTAGATGAGGAGTATCTTTGTATTATTACTTGTTATTATAGCAGCACCTCTTTATGTAGGAGCATCAATAAATGATGGAACCTTTGAGTTTGCGCAAGAGAGCTCTGCCGAGCCAATTACCAAGGTTGATGAGTCAGGCAAACAAGACATACTCAAGGTAGCCAAATCAAAAATAAATAAAAAAAGAGTAGTAATCTCATGCAATCAAGGTAAGGATAAAGCCTTGGCCCAAGTAGCATCTATTAAGATGGAAGATGATGTGAGCTTGCAAGCCAAATGTTGCAAAAAGGGATCCTCATCATCTGCGAGTGGCACATGCCTAATAGCTACTGATAATGCAGATACTATATGGGCTGCAGTGCGCATCCCTAAGCCTGAGCCCACTAAAAGTATATTTAATGCTGCTTTTGATAATTTAGTTAATACAACAAGGAGCTTTATAACATCAGGTAACTCCTCTACCTATAAAAAAGAGTATATTACAAAGGCAGGAGTATGCCCGCTGAGCAAGGTATACCTCACCTTCTTTATAGATGCTGATAACGAGACTATAAAAGTATCATGCGGTAATAAAAACACACCTGATAACACAATAGGCAAGATAGGCAAGGGCGATACTAACTATGGTAATGGAGGAGGAGGGAGTAACAAGCAGCCAGAGTGGTCTAAGACTACAGCAGAGCAAGCAGCCCTACAGCAAGGAGCTATGCAGATGCCATATTATAACCCACCACCACAATATGGTAGCGCACCTATGTTTGAGGGTGAGGAATATAACCAATATAATAATACCATAGGCAACCAAGAGGATAGCGAGGCAATAGATGCTGAGCTTGATGAATATTCTATATATAAAGATGATAATGAAGATGATGAATATAAACGAGATGATGGAGCTGGGTTAAGCGGCAGCTATATATATGAGGAGGTAACTCAATTGCCTGCAGATTATGACATTGAAGAGTTTTATTATTCTGATAATGAAAGTGATGAGAGCGTACTCAATGATTTGTTAGCTAGTTATCAGCCTATACAAGCTCGGCCATGGGAGCTTGATGGATACGCTTATCAGGAGGGTAAGGCCAAGTGGCTATCCTCAGAGCTGGGAGAGGGGGGCTATGGAGAAGATTTTACTGCGTTTATGATAGCTAATGGAGTACCACAAAAGTATGCCTATGCCACGATGGATGAAGAGACGTGGGGTAGTATGTCATTGATAGACAAGGTCTTATACTCTCGTAATAGGGATGCTTGGGATGCTCGCTTTGGCGATGCTGTGGCCGCAGATATTAACGATAAGCCTACTGGCTATGGGTGGTATAATCCGTATGGTTGGTGGGTAAGCTTTAGAGATTGGGTGACAAAGACAAACCCAGCGAGTGGAGCATATGATATATAATTATGTCTGATGCAGCTCTAATACAACAGCAAACGCGCTTGGCTGACTATCTGTCAGTTGCACAAATCTTTCTTAAAGACAACTTTTTGCTAGAGAGACCATTGC
>CAZWWY010000065.1:0-2686 GCA_964637785.1 uncultured Candidatus Saccharibacteria bacterium | reverse complement strand
TTACGACTAGTGAGCACCGCCCTTTTTGATTGCTTGTTTTGGTACTATAGTGTATATTGTGGGGCATTATATTTAATATTTAGTTAAGATTATTATGAGCAGGAATTATCCATTAGAGAAGCTAAGGAACTTTGGTATCGTGGCGCACGTAGATGCCGGTAAGACGACTACCTCTGAGCGCATTTTGTACTACACTGGTGAGAGCCACAAGATTGGCGAGGTGCATGACGGCGAGACAGTGACAGATTGGATGGAGCAGGAGCGCGAGCGTGGCATCACTATCACTGCTGCTGCTATAAGTTGTGACTATCAACCTTCTTATACTACTGATGCTGATAAGAAAGTTACATTTAATATTATAGACACTCCTGGGCACATCGACTTTACTGCTGAAGTAAAGCGCTCTATGTATGTGCTAGACGGAGCTGTGGTAGTCTTTGACGCGGCGGCTGGTGTAGAGCCACAGACAGAGACAAACTGGCGCTATGCTGATGAGGCTGGCGTGCCACGTATCTGCTTCCTCAATAAGATGGACAAGCTGGGGGCGGACTTTGAGACTGCGTATGCGAGTATATTAGAGAAGCTCTCTGACAAGGCTGTGCGCTTGCAAGTGCCTATGGGCCATGAGGAGCATCATGTGGGTGCTATAGATTTACTGTCTATGAAGGCCTATACATACGAGGGAGATATGGGAGAGAAGGTGATAGAGGGCGAGATACCAGAGGAGTATAAAGCAGATGCTGAGAAGTATAGAGGCGAGCTAATAGAGAAGATTGTAGAGAACAACGAGGAGATGATGGATAAGTACCTTGGTGGCGAAGAAATGAGCTACGGCGAGCTGCAAGCAGAGCTGCGCAAGGCTGTGATTGCTAACGAAATCTTCCCTGTGATGTGTGGGAGTGCCTTTAAGAATAAGGGCGTGCAGAAGGTGCTGGATGCTGTGGTAGACTACTTGCCAAGCCCTGTAGACTTGCCTCCAGTCAAGGGTATCAACCCAGACAACGGTGAGGAGGTAGAGCGCAAGCCAAGTGATGATGAGCCGCTAGCGGCGCTTGCCTTTAAGCTGCAGACAGACCCCTTCGTAGGGCAGCTAACCTTCATACGTGTGTACTCTGGAGTGCTGCGTAGTGGAGAGACTGTACTGAATACTGGTACTGGCAAGAAGGAGCGCATAGGACGCATCGTGCGTCTACAGGCAGACAAGCGTGAGGAGATAACAGAGGTATATACAGGAGAGATAGCGGCTATAGTAGGGGCTAAAGAGCTTAAGATGAGCCATACTCTGTGCCCAATAGATGCGCCAATAGTGCTAGAGGAGATGACCTTCCCTGAGCCGGTTATATCTGCCCGTGTAGAGCCTAAGACAAAGGCCGACCAAGAGAAGATGGGCATGGCGCTGAGCAAGCTCTCTGATGAGGACCCGACCTTTAAGGTGCATACTGATGAGGAGACTAACGAGACTGTAATAAGTGGCATGGGCGAGCTGCACCTAGACATACTTGTAGACAGGATGAGGCGTGAGTTTAATGTAGAGGCAGACCTAGGCCGACCACAAGTGGCATACCGCGAGACTATACAAGGCACAGCTGACGTGGATAATAAATATATAAAGCAGACTGGTGGACGTGGACAATACGGACACGTGAAGATTAGGATTGCACCTATGCAGCCAGAGCCAGAGGTGGTAGAAGGTGAGAAGAAGAAAAAGAAAGCAAATAACATTGAGCGTGAGGACCACTTTGAGTTTATTAACAACATCAAGGGTGGTGTGATACCTAGTGAGTATATGGGCGCTATAAAGAAGGGTCTAAAAGAGGCAATGAGCCGCGGAGTACTAGCAGGGTATCCTATGGAGGATATTTCTGTAGACCTTTACGACGGCTCATTCCATGATGTAGACTCCTCTGAGATTGCCTTTAAGATTGTGGCTAGCCAGGCACTCAAGCAAGCAGCACAGCAGGCCAACCCAGCAATACTAGAGCCTATAATGAAGGTGGAGGTAACAACTCCAGAGCAATTTATGGGAGATGTGAATGGTAACTTAAACTCTCGCCGCGGGCTTGTAGAGGGTATGGAGGCTAGGGGCAATGTGCAGGTTATCAACGCTAAAGTGCCGCTAAGCGAGATGTTCGGCTATACTACTGCGCTAAGGAGCATGACAGAGGGCAGGGCTAACGCTACAATGGAGTTCTCTCACTATGCTGTAGTGCCTAAGAGCGTTGCCGATGAGATAATTAGCCAGAGGGGCTAGGTAGATATTATAGAAAATAAGACCGGTGGCATTGCTTTATGCATGCCGCCGGTCTTTTTGTTTGTGCTGCTGCCTTGTAGCACTACTATCGCTGTGATACGAGGCAGCTGAGGGCTGGATGATGCTGACTACTGCATTGCCCAGAGGCGGATGAGATACCATGTCGCTGCTCCTCCCAATGGAAGAGCTAAGCACCATGATTCTCCCCAGCTCCGTATAACATTGTTATTGACCATGCCAAGCGTTATAAGCATATGAACCACAACACCTGTACTGGCGAACCACGTCAACATCGTCCATGCCAGCCCTATGATATAGGCAGACATGTGTTAAGCATGCCACAGATGGAGCTTAGGTGCAATGTTAACATTGCAGCAATAGAGTTTACACTGTTATGCGGGTTTTCTAATGGGTTGTGGTAAGATGCTCGTATGG
>CAZWWY010000064.1:0-2694 GCA_964637785.1 uncultured Candidatus Saccharibacteria bacterium | reverse complement strand
TTAAGACCTCCATATCTTACGCACTGCCCTCCACAAGATCTTAGTTGTCATTGTTAATGTTATTACTCCAACTCCTACAAATAAGACAATCTTAACGAGTATCAACACAAACATCACGAGCCCTATAGTTAAGCCTTGTACGGCCTCACTAATACCTGTAACAAATCTCTCAAAAGCATATTTCCACTGCTCTCCTATATTGCTCCAATTTATAAATTTGCGCTCGTTTACTGTTATATTAAACTGAGAGTAATCTATACGCTCCTCTTGTATTCCAGTGCTATTTATTAATCTATCTATCTGGCTCTGTACACTCAGCTTTTGGCTAGTGATGTGCTCTATAAGATTAATCTCATTATTTATTGCCTGTACGAGAGCGCCAGTATCTCCAGAGGTACGCAAGGCTGCATATTTAGCCTGAGCACTTTTAAGTAGAGAGTCTAGCATGTTTATCTTTTTCTCCAAAATCTTTATCTCATTTGTATTATTAGTAATACTACGCTCTAGGGTAAAGGTGCGAGCATTAAAATATTTAGGGTCTAGAGACTCTATAAGTGTTATCACTTCTTGCTCTCTATCTAACTCAACTTTAAATCTGTAGTTACAATAGCCCTCATTTTTATTAGCATTAGCAAAGATTATATAGTCTAAAGGCTTAAGCTCTTCAAACTTTTGACAAGTTTTATCTACATTATTCTCCTCATAACTAGCCGTATATTCTCGTGTCTCAAAGTCTTCTGCATCCTTACTAATCTGCTCTATTGGCTCAGGCATGACTCCTAGCTGCAGTATCTTGTTTTGATTCATGCTTAATCCTCCATTTATATCTATGCTCTCCTCAATATCTCTTATTGTGGATCCCATTGCAGATTTTATATAATTTACAGTCCTGCCGTGCTCAACAGAGCGCATGTCATATCTTTCATATTTCTCTCTGTGGTCATCATCTATATCAAACACCCACTTAAACATCGCTATAATTATAGAGAGAGCTACCAAAGCAACTACTGCTATTATGGTAAGTTTTATAATGCTGCCTATGGTGATACCTTTACCACGGTTATCCACTGTTCTTTTTATAAGATTTTTAATACTTTCAATCATGTTCATATTTTATAAGTTACTCTTAATAATTATATCAATAACCTGTATCATACCATAAAAAGCTAATCCTCATCAATAAGTCCGAGTTTTACCAAACGAGACTTGATACCGCCTGCACCTCTACCAAACTCCACTGCCAGCTCCTCGGGAGTTTTGCCAGACTCAAACATCTCTTTAAGTTGCCTCTCCTCTTGCTTAGGCCAAGGCTTATACGCATTTGGATACTTCTCTCTCGCCTTTTCTATAAAGTTACTCTTTGGCTTGGTGTCATCTTTTGTCTTAGTCTTTGCCGCCTCTACACTACCACCGCAATCTAGTATGTGCGCGTCATACATCTGCTGTAGTTGCTTATTATCAAAGCGCGCTATCACCTTCTCCCACTTGTGCGACTCTTTGCGCAACCATTTATCTAGCTCTACTATATGTGGGTGCATCTGCAATGTAGAGTGTCCTATCTTCTCTAAGAGTACCAAGCCCTCAAGTGTGCGCAATCTTGAGAGAGCCACGTACCCTTGCCCTGGGGCAAAGGCCTTTGAGAGGTCTATCTCTGCGCTCTCTAGACTCATGCCTTGACTCTTATGCACAGTGATGGCCCAAGCAAGGCGCAGCGGCACCTGGCTCACAGAGGCAAGACTCTTGCCACCATCATTCACTGTCCACTCCTCTGGAGTCACCACTATCTCCTCGCCACCGGTTGTCACTACCACTGGCCTACCAAACTCAAAGTCGGTTACCTCGCCCAGTGTGCCATTTACATACCCAGCCTCAAAGTTATTTTTTACAAACATCACCTTCGCTCCTTTTTTAAGTTGCAGGGTCTCTGGGGCTAATACTCCTTTTTTTAATGTCTCTACTATCCTCTTGTTGCCTTTGCCTGTCATCTCGTATGTCTCTATACTGCCATCTAACTTTGCCAACTCCTCTTGATTACGCTCGTCTACATTCATGTTATGCGTATATAGCCGTATAGGCTCTGTGCCATCCTCATGCTTTGCGCCTAGCCTACCCTCTAGCAGCTTCAAGCTCTTGCTAGTAACAGAGCCATCACGCACATCATTGAGTATCCCTGTTATGGGGTCTTCTTGCTGGCGATACTGCTCTGTGATATAGCAAGTGCGTATATCTGCCTCTCGCCAAGCTCGGCTAGAGTCTGCAAACTCCTCCTCACCAGCAGGTACCCCTCGTTGTACTGGAGGCAGCTGGAAGAAGTCGCCAGAGAGCACAATCTGCAATCCGCCAAAAGACTCTTGCGAGCGCCGCAATGCCTTGCATACTTGGTCTACCATGTCTAGCATATTAGGTGAGAGCATTGAGACCTCATCTATTATAAGTATGCTTGCAGCAGTGATGCGCTTTACCAAGTATTGCTTCTGCTCCATCGCGTCTATATCCCAGTCGGTGAGGTCATTCTTAATACCTATGCCACTCCAACTATGTATCGTCATGCCGCCTATGTGAGTTGCTGCTATGCCAGTGCTGGCTGTGACAGATGCATTAATCTTATGGTCTTTAATATACTCTATATATTGGTTAATCACATATGTCTTGCCTGCGCCAGCTGCCCCGGTGAGGTACACATTCCGCCCAGCT
>CAZWWY010000063.1:0-2717 GCA_964637785.1 uncultured Candidatus Saccharibacteria bacterium | reverse complement strand
ACTTCTGTGTATAATACTGCCTACCTAAGTCCTGATTAGCAGAACCAATGGGCATAGATTACATTATGTATGACGGCCTATTGAGAGATAGGTCATTTTATATTTAATTTAAACCAATGAAGTTTATCCTCGGTACAAAACAACGTATGACTCAAGTGTTTGATGACGCTGGTCTTGTGCACCCAGCTACAGTGCTTAAGGCAATGCCACTTACAGTAACAGCCTTTAAGGGTAGTGAGGATGAGGGCTACACGTCTGCGCAAGTAGGTGCAGGAGAGAAGAATAAGAAGAACATACTTAAAGCGCAGCAAGGTCAGTTTAGTAAGTTTGGCAACTTTGAGGTTGTAAAAGAGGTGCGTGATATTGACATGGGCGAGCTAAAGATAGGAGACAAAGTAGAGGTAGACACCTTTGAGGTAGGTGACACAGTACAAGTGAGTGCGATATCTAAGGCAAAGGGCTTCCAAGGAGTTGTGAAGCGCCATGGCTTTAAGGGTGGGCGCCGTACTCACGGTAATAAGCATGAAGAGCGCACGCCAGGCTCTATCGGAGCCACAGGGCCAGCACGCGTATTTAAGGGCGTAAGGATGGGGGGTCGCATGGGTGGTGAGCGCGTTACTGTTAAGAGTCTTAAGGTATTACAGATTGACAAAGACACCAACACACTGGTACTCTCTGGGGCAGTCCCAGGACGCCGCGGTACTCTTGTAGAAGTGCGTACAGCCAAAACAAAAACAGCATAAACATGAAAGTAGATATATATACAACAAAAGGCAAAAAGAAGAGCACCAAGGCGACAGTGTCTGATGCAGTATTTGCCGCAAGCAAAAATGACTCACTTGTACATCAGGTGGTGGTAAGCATGCAAGCCAATGCACGCTGTACCATAGCTCACACCAAAGACAGGAGCGATGTACGTGGAGGTGGTAAAAAGCCATGGAAGCAGAAGGGTACCGGCCGCGCACGCGTAGGCTCAAGCCGCTCTCCTATATGGCGTGGTGGAGGTGTCACATTTGGCCCTACTAATGAGCGTAACTTTAGCAAGAAGATTAACAGCAAGATGCGCGCTCGAGCACTCTATGCGACTCTCTCAGAGAAGCTAACAGCAGGGCAAGTATTATTTATAGATAAGCTAGACATCGATACTCCTAAGACGGCTGTAGCTAATGTGATATTAGAGGTACTAGCTGACATTAAAGGCTTCAAGAGTCTCTCAGCAAAGCATAATGCCGCAATTATATACATAACAGAGAAAGATGAGAATATCACAAAGAGCTTTGCAAACTTTGGTAATATAGATGTAAAAGAGGTACGCAACGCAAACCCAGTAGACATACTCACACACAAAAATGTGATAATAGTAGATGCTGAGGCCGCAAGTGCAGTACTAGAGAGCAGAGTGACCAAAATAGCTAAGAAAGAGAGTAAAAAAGATGTCAAGAAGCCAGATAATAAAACAGACAAGTAAATATGACAGACAAAAAGACACAACAAAATAACTTTGCAAATATGCACTCATCAGAGGTGCTACTACGTCCGCGTCTCACAGAGAAGGCAGTAAACATGATGGATCGGAATATCTACGTATTTGATGTCTCTCTCAGGGCCAACAAGGTAATGGTGGCTACGGCTATAAAAGATGTGTACAAAGTAGAGCCAATAAAGATAGCAATCTCAAGTATCAAGAGTAAAAAGAAGCGCAATCCAAAGACTGGTAAGATGGGCACAAAGAGCGGAGGCAAAAAGGCCTACGTATACTTAAAGAAAGGTGATTCAATCTCAATAATGTAATATTATGAAAGCACATAAACCAACAACACCAGGACGCAGAGGCATGACACGTATCTCATATAAGAGTACACTTACTGCCAAGAAGCCCCTTAAAAAGCTTACAAAAGGCTTTAAGCGTGGTACTGGCCGCAACAATGCAGGCAGGATTACGACGCGCCACAAAGGAGGCGGAGTAAAGCGGGCATATCGCATGATAGATTTTAAGTACAATAAGCGCGACATCCCAGCAAAAGTAGAGTCGATAGAGTATGACCCAAACAGGAGTGCCTTTATAGGTATAGCACTATACGCCGATGGAGAGCGCAGATACATAGTAGTCTCTGGAGAGATGAAGGTCGGTGACACCTTTATAGTATCAAGCTCAGAGGAGTATAAGTCACGTCTTGGCAACAGGCAGCCAGTGGGCAATATGCCTGTCGGCACAATGGTCTACAATGTAGAGATAAAGCCAGAGGGTGGTGCCAAGCTTGCTCGTAGTGCTGGTAACTTTATTGAGGTAATTGGCCATGATGCAGGATATACACAAGTCAAGATGCCAAGTAGTGAGATACGTAAGATATTGAGCACATGTTGGGCTACGGTAGGTGAGGCAAGCAACTCTGAGCATAGACTGGTAACCATAGGTAAGGCCGGTCGCAAGCGTCATATGGGCATAAGACCTACGGTGCGCGGTAGCGCTATGAATGCCGTAGACCACCCACGTGGAGGTGGAGAGGGCAAAGCAGGACGTGGCCACAAGAGAGAGAAGAGTAAGTGGGGCAAGCCAACAGGCAAGGGCCAGAAGTCTCGCAAGCCAAAGAAATACTCAAACAAGCTAATAGTAAAACGTCGCAAAGTAGGCAAGCGCAAGTAGTAGTAATACTGTGTTGTCAAGAAGGTTAAGCACATATTGTGCACAGATACCATTTACAACAGAGTCAATTTAT
>CAZWWY010000062.1:0-2790 GCA_964637785.1 uncultured Candidatus Saccharibacteria bacterium | reverse complement strand
GCATTGTACCTGTTGTGCTCACCTGGCACTTGCAACTTCCAGCCGCTAGGCAAGCTCACGGCCTCTATATGCTCATGCTCTAACTTACCAGAGACTTGAGCGCCGGCTATGAGCACGTCTCCGAGCTCCTCTTTTTGGTACTTAAATATATTTGCTTTATCGACAAAGTATTCGTCCATACTCTTATAATAGTTGAGATGGTCTGGGTAAAAATTGGTAAAAGCGGCAATATGTGGACTATCCTCCTCATAAGCAAATCCTTGCAAAAGCCACGAGTCTAGCTCTAGTATTATTATGTCACCGCTCTTTACCTTACTCGTTAGCGCTATGGTAGACATGCCGCGCACATTACCTGCCAAGTATACTTTATTGTCCAATTTAGAAGCTTTGTTATTAAGAGCTTCATACACCATATTTGTAACTGTAGTTTTGCCTCTTGTGCCTGTGACTCCGACTACTACTGCGCCAAGCTCCTGAGCATACTTAGCAAAGAGTGCAACACTCATTGCCACTCGTACTCCAGCATCTTCTGCTGCTTTAATATATTTGTTATCTAATGGCGCTCCATTACCCTTTAACACTATGTCTGCATCAGTAAAGTCCTCTACTCTGTGCTCACCTAGTACAAACTTGATGTTCTTGAAATCTTTAAGTTGTCTTAGTGAGTCTTGCAATTGCTCTTCTGTCTTTAAGTCTGTGACTGTAACTATGGCTTCGCTCTCTGCAAAAAACTTGGCATCACCAACACCACGGCCAAGTAGTCCAAGCCCCATCAATGTGACCTTCTTGCCTCTAAATTGATTTTTAAAATTATCGTACGCTTCCATATCTATAATATAACAGAGTCAAAGTTGTTTAGCGACTATTTGTATGCAAGACTGGTAAAAATAACTACTTTCCTATATAGTTACTGTTGTATACTATGATTGAACGTACTGAAACAAAAGAGAAGCTACCAGGCGGTGTGGTAGAACGCTTCACAAATAAGCAGGTTGATATTATTACTATCGGCAAACCTCTTAATGGCCGGCTACTCTTTTCTACCAAGGAACGAGCTGAGGAGCTATACCCTAACACAGCCAAGCTTAGACATATGCTGATAGAGACACTCGTAGCTGAGGCAGCCGCAAATGATATCAGCACACTGTCTATATTACGTGTCGACAGATTTAATGCCAGCATTACCAAAACCAGCGACTTCGACACCACAGAAGCGGAGAGGCTTGCGGGAGTCACCTTATTACGAGGTGACGACGAATCATTCTACCATGACGGAGTGGAGCTCTTGCCGGGCGAGGGTGCTGTAATAGTTACTGGCGACTGTCATACAATCACATTATGGTCTGATGTACCTAACTCAAAGGTTATAGCCGCACATGCGGGCAGAAACTCATTACATACTATAAATCACTCACATGTGGACGACGTAGAAAGTATCGTAAATACTGCAGTAGCAAAAATGGAGATAGGTGCCGTACACCTACATGCACGCATCACGGCTGGTATAGGTGCAGACGCTTTTACACACCCGCTAGACCATCCGACTTATGGCGAGACTAATAAAGACATGCTTGAGCACTTCGCTAAAGTAGGAGGCGCAGATGTGTACGACCAAGACGGTAAGATAGATGTGGTAGAAGTAATTAAAGGGCAACTATCTGACCTAGGAGTACCTATTAACAATATATCATGGGATGAGCTTGATACAGCCTCAGACAATCGGCTCTGGAGCAATCGTATTGACGGCAAGCCTCGCAATACAATCTTGGTACTTAATAAACTAAATTATTTGTACGCGTACAAGGATTCGAACCTTGGACCTCATCAGTATCAGTGATGCGCTCTAACCAACTGAGCTATACGCGTAGGTGTGTGCCAACACTATACCAGAGTTTTTATAGATTTCTAGCTACTTACGTCGACTTACGACCCACCTCCAGCCTGTTAGTTAAATGCTTAATGTGCTTCTCTTTAATCTTTGCAAACTCCGCAAAGTTAAACATGTGCTTCTTAATAAGGCTAGATGTATGAGCCCCCCCAAGCATGTGTGGTAAAAATACGTATGTAGCACCCGTCTCGTATAGCAGCAGTGCATCATCTATATTATTAGCCACTACTATGACTATGACACTCGGTTTGACCTCTTTTATTTTATTAATCAATAGTATATTGCTCTGCACCTTTGGTATGGTAGATATAGCCATCTTAACCTTGGAGAAGTCTAGCTCCTCAAATAGCTCAGCATCATTGACATCAGCATAATGACTACTTATTTCTCTCTCTGTAAGATGCTTAATCACATCTGGGCTATAATCTACTACAAGGAAGCTCTTTTTTAGACTCTCAAAAGCTTTTAAGATATCAAAGCCTATCCTGTTGTATCCAAATAAAATAATATCATAAGACCCTTTGCCTTTATATTTATAATCATCAACCTTTTTACCTCTACGCTCAAATATACTCAGATATCTCTCTAGATAAGTATACAACTTATCCGCATAGAGTATCATGTATGTAGAGCCAGCTATGGTGATGAGCCCCACTACGGTGACGAGTGAGAGTACCTCTTTGCTCAAGTGTCCTACTGTAATGCCAAGAGAGATAAATATAAGGGAGAACTCACTTATCTGCGCTACAGTAAGCCCAGCGAAGAAGCTATTACGCTTGGTATAACCTAAGAGCCCCATAAGAGTCATAACAATAATAGGGTTACCTATAAGTATAAACGCTGAGAAAACGATAATCGGTATAATCTGAGTGCTGATATCTAAAAACTCCATCTGTGAACCG
>CAZWWY010000061.1:0-2880 GCA_964637785.1 uncultured Candidatus Saccharibacteria bacterium | reverse complement strand
CTAGCCAAGCAAGATGCTGTAAGATAAGGTTTATGAGTGAGATTAATATAGTAAATAAACTTGAGGCAATAATATTTAGTGAGGGAGGGGAGCTGCCGGTTAAGAAGATTACCCAGGTGCTTGAGGTATCTATAGGGCAACTTAGTGAGTTGGTGCAGACGTATAATGCCGTGGGGCGCGGCACAGTGCTGGTACAAGATGATAAAAAGGTGTTGATGAGAGTCTCTGGTGAGTATGCTGAGATTATATCAAACTTACGTAAGGAGACTCTTAATGAGGAGCTGAGTAAGCCTGCACTTGAGACATTGGCCATAGTGCTGTATCGTGGTGGTACTGGCACGAGCACTAGTGAGGTAGAGCAAGTACGTGGAGTCAACTCTGGCTATACATTGCGCCAACTCACGATGCGTGGCTTGCTCAGTAAGTATAAGGCTGGTATGAGCTATAGGTATACCCCTACAGCAGAGCTGCTCAGCCACTTAGGAGTAACAAGCTCTAGAGATTTGCCTAATATAGTAGATATACAAAAGAAGATAAAAGAGTTTGAGGAGATTAAAGAAGAGCCTATATAATAAATAAAATCTGACATGACAAAGACAATTAGTAATAAGAGGGCTCTGGTGGGCATAATAACTGGAGTAGTAATACTAGTGTTGCTAGCGGCAGCCATGGAGAGCAAAGTGCAAGCCAAGTGGCAGGGTGAGCAGCTGGCATCTGTTATGATATCACTTGAGGCCCTTACTAAAGACAAAAGAGAGATAGCCGATGTAGACATCGCGGCACGAGCAGCTATAGTATATGACATCAAGAGCGGCAAGACTCTATATACTAAGAATGCCGACGCGCAATTAGCCTTAGCCTCTTTGACAAAGATTGTTACAGCGCTAGTAGCTGATGAGGAGCTAGGTGCAAAAAGGCAAATACAAGTTACAGAACAAGCACTTGCCACCGAGGGAGTGAGTGGGCTGGTGGCAGGAGAGTCTTGGAGCGAGAGAGACTTATCTGACTTTATGCTCATAGTCTCTTCTAACGATGCTGCCTCTGCCTTAGCGATGTCTGCAGGAGATAGGCAACAGTTTATTATAAAAATGAATCACCTTGCCAAGCGCCTAGGCCTAACATCAGTGACTTTACTCAATGAGAGCGGCTTAGATGCTGACTCAAGGCGAGCAGGAGGGTATGGCTCAGTACGAGATATGGCGCATCTTTTGGCATATATCACCTTGGCAAATACCGAGCTATTGGAGGCTACCACACTCGCTGAGTTTATAGGGGAGTCATCATCGGGCTTGCGGTATAAGGCTATCAATACCAATAAAATAGTCGGAGAGATACCAGGGCTTATAGGAGGCAAGACGGGCTACACAGATCTAGCGGGGGGCAACCTAGCAATAGTCTTTGATGCAGGTATAGGCAGGCCGATAGCTGTGGTGGTACTAGGCTCTACAAAGATGGGAAGGTTTGATGATGTGCTTAAGTTGGTTAACAATGTGCTAAGATAATAATTATGGAGATAGTAGACATAGTAAAAGTTATGACACCAGCTGCGCTGGCCTTTATAATAGGGATAGCTATCACTCCTATTATCACAAACTTCTTATATAAGTATAAAGTATGGAAGGAGAGCGGGACTGAGGGCAAGGTGGCTATGGATGGCACAGAGGCAATAGAGTTTAATAAGTTGCATGCAGATCTAGAGACTAAGACACCGCGCATGGGAGGTATAGTGATTTGGGGCAGCGCGCTCATTACAGTGCTGCTAGTGACGTTGCTCGCCAAGTTTATACCCACAGCGGCGACTATTAAGATGGATTTCCTCTCTCGTGATCAAACGTGGATACCTTTCCTCACTCTTATTGTCGGAGCCATAGTGGGCTTTGTAAGTGACTTACTAGATGTACGTTATGGGGGTAATGGTATGTCGCTTAAGAGGCGTCTCGTCTTTGTGCTCGTGATGTCTGGTCTTGTGGGCTGGTGGTTTTATGAGAAGCTTGATGTGGTGAGCGTGGGCATACCGTTTGACGGTGCGCTATATATAGGCATATTGGTGATACCTCTCTTTATGACTATGACTTTAGCATTATACGCCAGCGGGGTGATAGACGGCATAGACGGTCTCTCTGGTGGAGTCTTTGCTAGTATCTTTGCCGCTTATGCGATGATAGCCTTCCACCAGAGTCAGATTAACATTGCGGCTTTTTGCGCTATGGTTGTTGGGGCTCTCTTGGCATTCTTGTGGTTTAATGTGCCTCCGGCAAGATTTTTTATGACAGAGACGGGTACTATGGCACTTACTCTTACGCTCAGTACAGTAGCCTTTATGACAGACTCTATGGGTGGCGGTATCGGTATCAGCGCCTTGCCTATTGTGGGCTTTTTGCTGCTTGCCACAGTAGGGTCTAATGTTGTGCAAGTCTTGTCTAAGAGGTATCGTGGCAAAAAGGTGTTTAGAGTTGCTCCTCTACATCACCACTTTGAGGCGATAGGCTGGAGCGGCCCAAAGGTCGCCATGCGCTATTGGATTTTGAGTATAATGTTCGCCTTCGTCGGCGTAATCATCGCTATAATTGGGTAGGTTTTGTATTTGTTTGGTGCTGTCTTATTCGTGTTATAATACCCAAATGAATGCAAAGTTACTTAAGCGGATGAATAAGCCAGATAAGGTATTACTCGGACTGCTCGTTACTTTAGTAACCGGCGGTTTTTTTATATTCTTATCTGCATCTTTAGGCTTACTCGCGCGCGGCAAGGTATCTTTTGCCTCTATCGCCTTTAATCAATTTTTCCTCGGTATTGTAGCTGGCTCTGTGGCAGCATTTATAATTAGCGTTGCCGCCAGTAGCCACACCACGGCATCGCCCCGACTGAGTTTTACCCCGT
>CAZWWY010000060.1:0-2905 GCA_964637785.1 uncultured Candidatus Saccharibacteria bacterium | reverse complement strand
TACATAGCCTCTGCAAAGTCCTCTATCTTAGCCGGTGCTAAAAATGAGCAGTTATAAGCTGGGGCATTACACCTCCTTGCTGGCTTGCCGGCAAATTGTAAGAGACGCATTGATGGCATAGCCTCTTGGTTGAGTATACCCTCGCGCACCTCTGCATAGTCTTTGTCACTAAGCTTCTTGCCCAGATTCTCCTTCATAAAGCTCATATACCTGTCTATAGTCTCTATCCATGTCTCTCGCCTACCCTCCTGCGGTATCCACTTGGCATAAGTACGCATAAACACAAACTCGCCAAACTTATTATCCTTAAAGTACTTCTCACTGTCTTGTACTAGCTTCTTTACGTGCTCTGGCACCTCTATTTGCATTTCTCTCTCTTTTGCTCTCTCTGCCCTATACAATATATATGCTTTGGCAGTAGCTACATAATTAGCCCAGATGAGCTGCTTCTCTACTTCATCTTGTATACCCTCTACAGATGGTACGAAGTCCTTATGCTTACGCGCTACGCGCACTAGGTCGCCTGCCACTTGGTGAGCCACCATAGTTGCCTCCTCTATAGAGCCCTCGCCCGTTGCAAGCATCGCCTTATGTATGGCATTTACAGTCTTGTCAAAGTCAAAAGGTACAAGGTTACCACTCCTCTTTTTAACTTGTTTGATAAACTTACGATACTGAGCTCCGCCGGCCTTCCGAGCTGCTTTTTTTTGAGGGCTTCTTACTGTGCCCTTCGTAGCCTTGGGCGTAGTAGGAGCAGCCTTCTTGGTTGAAGTTTTTGCTGTCATGCGCACTATTTGTTAAAGATTATTAATTGATGAGTATAGTATACATCACAGAGCCAAGGCAACCCTGTTGATAACTCACCACAGAGAATATTTTGACGTTTGTAAAGATTAATCTGACTCTAATACTATACACAATAAAAACTCTTGACTTATCTGACTCATATGATAATCTCCTCAGTTGAAAGTTCATTACGATGTTACATGGGGTACATCGTTGAGTTAATAGTTTATATACTATTAGCAAAAGTCAACACAAGAATCTTCTTAGGGGGATTAGAATGACAAGATGTATCAGGCATCTAGTTAGCGAAAGCTACGAAAAAATCTGACCCAACCAATTCGCACGACGGTGCATGCGACGGTGCATGGCAATAGCCAGCGGCTCACTTCTATAACAGAAGACGAGCCGCTTTTTTATACCTACTTACACCCGCCACTCTTCACAAAGCCGAGCTTGACTACCTTCAATAAATTGTTATTATAAATACATATTAATTTTTAATACATTTATTCATATGACTACTATATCAGTACCGCTAAATATCCCCCTACTTGAGAGCCTCAACTCTTTAGCTAGTTCTGCAGGTGCTAGTCGTGCAGCAATTATGCGCAAGGCACTTGAGTACTATCATGAGAAAAAGGCGATAGACGCAGTCCTCCTTGCAGACGCAGAACCCACACTAAGAGGAGACCTAGACGACCTATTATCTAAGGTATAATTCTTATGAAGATTGCATACAAGCCAAGCTTTATCAGATTATTCAAGAAGCTGCCAGACGAATTGCAAGAAGAAGCTAGAGACAAGATAGGCCTCTTCAAGCAGAAAAAGAACCATAAAAAACTCAGGGTGCATCCTCTTTTTGGCAAACTAAAAGGCTTCAAGAGTTTTTCAGTCAATTATAAATACAGAATAATCTTCAAGATAGAGCAGCAAAATACAGCGGTCTTAATGTTAATAGGCTCACACGATATCTACAAATAAAATCACTTACACCCGCCACTCTTAGCGTAGCCTGCCTTCTCCGTCTCTTTTTCTGTGCAGAAGTAATCCCTCAATAGCCGCAGCAAAAGCCAGCACTGAGAGCATAATGGGTTTGCTAAAAGGTATCCCAAGCATATAAGAGAATAATACCATACTTTTACATACCTTAATTTTAATATAAAAATACTCCCCCAAATCGATGCATCGATTTGGGGGAGGTAACAAAGGTTATGTATAATTTACGCAATAATTTTTTTAAGCTTTGCAAGCTCCTCGTGCGCGGCGCGGTACTCGTTATCCGAGAGAATCACACCAATCTGATTGAGCTCTTTTCTTGAGGATTCTTCGAGCTCCATCTGTTCAAGTAAAGTACCCTCAGCCTGTTGAAGTTGTTTAGTCAAAGTAGCCACTCTTTCTTCATACTGCAGTCTTGAGGCGCGGTCAGCTGAAACACGTTTCTCCAAATCAGCTCTTGTTTTTAAGGCTTTGGCATATTCGCTGGCACGCTGTTTCAGTAAAGAGGCTTGGACGATGATATCGCTCACACCTCCTTGTGCCGCTTCCGACTCGACTTGCGTCGATTCGACCGGTTTCGGTAATGAGTTATTGAGTGTCAATGTCCTTCCATTTTTGACTGGTTTTTTTGTAGCTTTATCAGCACTCACCAAAGCTTCTTGGATACTTCTCAAAAACATATCTGACTTGATCCAGGCCGGGTATCTCAACACCCACGCACGGCAGGTGTCATTACCAGATGGTTGTATCACAAGAGTAACCTGACTTCTCACTCTTTTGGTTGAAGGTTTAATTTGGATACCCTTCTTTGCAGAGCTGCCTCGCAGCGTTCTGCCAGGTATTAGATAATAATCGCCAGATAAATTGATATTCTGAAGCATTTTATAAACAAGTGCTTCAGTATCTTTTTTAGTTTTTGCCCAGTTTTTTTGGACTATTCTTTTACTGTCAACGAGCGTCAGGTTAATTCCAGACATAATAATGCCCTTTCCTTTGTTTTATACTCAGCACAATTGCCAAATATCAAGCAATTAATACCATATTTCACCACAGCAAGCAACAAAAGTTCTTAAATTAACACATCAACCGCACACCCCATTAAATACCTGAAGTGGTGTCAAAT
>CAZWWY010000059.1:0-2914 GCA_964637785.1 uncultured Candidatus Saccharibacteria bacterium | reverse complement strand
GCTACAGAAGTTTATAATAAAACCGCATCAGAGACATTAGATATTATTAAAAGTTATTTAAAATAAAGCTCTGGTTATCTCTTACGAGCCTCATGTAAGTAGGCGCGGATTTTACGTTTTGCTAGATTTGTCTTTACGAAGCCTAGCCACTTTTGAGTTGGATGAGAAGATTTTTTAGTCTCTATCTCTACCATATCTCCATTTACTAACTTGGTATTGAGAGCAGACATCTTGCCATTAACTTTTACACTAGATACGCGGTCTCCCACATCAGAGTGCACACAATATGCAAAGTCTAGAGGAGAGGCATCTATAGGTAAGTCTATCACGTCTCCTCCAGGAGTAAAAACAAATATACGCTGAGAGAAAAAGTCATCACGCAAATCTTGCATGTAGTCACTTTTATCAGAGTCATTAGCATCTGCTATCAACTGTACCCAGTGTGGTATATTGTGCGCATTTTTTTTAAACGTATCATTATGCACTCTCGCCGCGTGAGCGTGATGGTCATAAGCATTCCTATTACCAAAGAATTGTCTAATCCACGCGAGGGCTGTAGAGCTAGTATTGTGCGGGACTCCCTCCTTATAATTAAGGTGTGTGGCTAGTCCATATTGAGCCTCTTTATGCATCTCCTCAGTACGTATCTGCACCTCTAAGAAGCCGCCGACGTCAGTCTTGATGGTAGTGTGTATACTTTGATAACCATTTGGTTTAGGGTTAGATATATAATCTTTAATCCTGCCTGGTGCCGGGGTCCATATCTTATGTACTATACCAAACACCTGATAACAATCTTCTACAGTACTTACTATTATACGTAATGCCAAGATGTCATTGATACACGTTTCATCCCAATCTTTCTTTTGTAATTTTTTGTATAAACTATATGTGCCCTTAACCCTCTTTTGAGTACGGAAGTTACGTATACCATTTTTAGCTAGTTCTGTACGTATATCTTTTTGTGCTTTGTCTAGCCATTTTTGAGTCTCGGCCTTCCTCTCATCTAGGATGGCTACAACCTTCTTGTACTCCTCAGGCTTAGCATAGGGGAAGGCTGCATCCTCAAGGTCCTTCTGTAGTACGCTCATACCAAGACGGAAGGCTATAGGTGCATATATCTCAAGGGTCTCTTTGGCTATGCGCCCTCGTTTGTTCTCTGGTACATATTGTAATGTGCGCACATTATGTAATCTGTCCATTAGTTTTATTATCAGCACTCTCATATCTGTAGCAGTAGCGGCAAATAGTTTGCGTAAGCTCTCTGCGTGCCTATCCAATCCTCTGTAGCGCAAGTTAGAGCCACCCAGCTTGGTCACCCCATCTACCAACATGGCTATCTCTTTGCTAAACTTCTCTTCTATCTCTGAGAGCTCAACAGGGGTGTCCTCTACGGTGTCATGTAAGATTCCGGCGCAGATAGCAGGGGCTTTCATCCCCAGCTCAGCAAGATACGAGCCGGTGACAGCCACATGTTGGAAGTAGGGTGCCCCAGAGTAGCGCTTCTGTCCTTTGTGCGCATTTTTTGCAAATTGATATGCCTTAGTCACTAGCGCCTTATCTTGCTTGCTCTTGAGCTCTGAGAGACCTAGTATTTCACATATTGCCGGGGTTTTATAACTCATGATATATTTGTTACTTAATGCACTAGTGCATAATAGCACAACTTCTGTTATTATGGCGAGTGTTATGAAGAAAAGAATATTAACAGGTATACAGCCATCAGGCAGGCCTCACATTGGCAATTACTTTGGCATGATGAAACAGGTGGTAGATATGCAAGAGGAGTACGAAGTACTGCCATTTATAGTCGATTACCACGCTCTTTCTACAGTGCGTGATAGGACACAGATGCAAGAGAACATACTTAATGTGGCGATAGACTTTTTGGCTATAGGTCTAGATACTAAGAAGGCTATACTTTTTCAGCAATCACGTGTAAGTGCTCATACCGAGCTTGGTTGGATATTAAATTGTATAGCGACAATGCCATTTTTAATGCGCGCACATGCCTTTAAAGATGCTCAAGAAGCAAAGAAAAAAGAGATAACTGTAGGACTCTTTGATTATCCGATACTTATGGCAGCTGACATATTGCTTTACGATACAGATATTGTGCCTGTAGGCAAAGACCAACAACAACATTTAGAGATGGCTCGTGATTTGGCAGAGAAGTTTAATAGGATTTATGGAGAGACATTTAAACTACCAAAGGCTTTAATTAAAGAAGATGTGGCGGTGGTGCCGGGGCTTGATGGTAAAAAGATGAGCAAGAGCTACGGCAACACCATACCACTTTTTGCTACGAGAGCAGAGATAGAGAAAGCCGTGATGAGTATCGTTACAGACTCAGGTGGGGTAGAGAATGATGGTAAGCCAGAGAACGTGTATGCAATACACCGACTCTTTAAGAGTGAGGAGGAGCTCGCGCCAATGTATGAGGAGCATAAAGGTAAGTATGGCGACTTAAAGAAGCTTCTAGTTGAGGATATAGATGCCTTTATAGCTCCTATGCGAGAGCGCAGAGCAGAGATAGCGAATGATATTGATAAAGTAAAAGATGTTCTTAATAATGGAGCCAATATCGCGCGCGAGCTTGCAGACGCCAAGATGCAGCTCGTGCGCGACAGGCTTGGTGTCACATTATAGAAACAATTAAACAGAAAATATTATGACTGAAGAAAAAAATAAAGAACAAAAACAAAAATTAGAGAGAGTATTAATAAAAGACTTAAAAGACCATATAGGCGAGGATGTGATGGTGGCAGGGTGGGTGAGTACTGTGCGTGACCATGGCAAGGTGGCCTTTATAGTCCCTAGAGACAGGAGCGGTACTGTGCAGGCAGTGGCTAGTGGAGACTATAATGACACCGCGCTCCCAGAGGCACAAAAACTGCATGAGCAGTGGGTAGTA
>CAZWWY010000058.1:0-2918 GCA_964637785.1 uncultured Candidatus Saccharibacteria bacterium | reverse complement strand
AGTGTGGGGGGTAGGGTGCTCAGTCATGAGAAGAAGTTTTTAGGAGATAAGAATAATGAGATATTATTTGTGGGCTACCAAGCAAGTCATAGCCTTGGCAGGCAGATACAAGATGGTAATAAGGTGGTGTATATCAATAAAGAGAAGGTGCGAGTGCGCGCAAGCGTAAATACTATAAGAGGCTTCTCAGCTCACAAAGACAGTAGCAACCTTGTAGACTTGGTGGCAGGCACGGCAGATACGCTTAAGAAGGTGTTTGTAGTGATGGGCGAGCCGCGCTCGTCACTCTTTTTAGTACAGCGCTTGCGAGATAACTTAGAGGTAGATGCCATCGCTCCAGAGCAGGGGCAGAGTATTGAAGTAGACTTTTAATGCTATTATATATAAATAATGCTGAAATACAGCCATAAATATGGTATAATGCTAATATGAAGATGTTAGATAGAAGGCAATTAGAAGAGTATATTAGAGTCATAGATTTTGATATAGATAGTTGCTTTAATAACATAAAGAAACCAGAGAATGGTGGTTTTGACTTTTTACTTGAGGCTAGTGCAGTGTACTCATCTAATATTGAAGGCAATACAATGGACCTTAACTCCTTTATGAACTCCAAGACTACTGCAGAGCAAAAACCAAAAGAGTTTAATGAGATAGTAGACCTTAAAGAAGCATACGATTTTGCACGTAGTCATAAACTCACAGAAGAGAACTTTCTAGAAGCTCATAAGATATTGTCACGACTTATAGTGAGCGAGGGTAATCAAGGAGCGTATAGACAAGATAGGGTCGGAGTATTTTCATCACGTGGTCTTGAATATATGGCAGTAGAATATGAGAATGTTGTAACAGAGATGCGGAAGCTCTTTGAGGCAATTGCAACAGTCACTTTGTCAAAATTGCAAATAACGGAGGCAATATACTTAGCCTCAATGGTGCATCTCAACCTTGCGCACATACACCCATTTGCAGATGGTAATGGCAGAGTGGCGCGCCTCTTAGAGAAGTGGCTACTGGCAGAGCTTCTTGGAGAGAATGCGTGGCTTATAGAGTCAGAGAAGTTTTATAAAGAGAATTTACAAGAGTATTATAAGAATATTGCACTAGGGCAAGATTATTACAATCTCGATTATGACAAAAGTCTGCCATTTTTAAATATGTTACCTAAAGCATTAAGACTTAGTTGCTCAGAATAAGACCTTTATTTGGCGTTAGTTATTTGGTAGCGACTTGAGCTACTATGCGCTCGAATGCCTCTGGGGACTCTTGTGCTATTTGTGATAGTACTTTGCGGTCTAGCTCTATATTTTGCTTTTTAAGCTTGTCTATAAATTTACTATAAGAGAAGCCGAGTGCGCGCAATGCTGCGTTGATGCGGATAGTAAAGAGGCGACGGAAGTCACCCTTCTTTTTGCGTCTATGTGCAAAGGCATGATTGCCAGCATGAGCTATTGCTACGCGCGCCTCGCGCTCTTTGTTAGAGCGGTTAAAGCGGTAGCCCTTAACCTGCTTTAATACATTCTTACGTGTTTTATTTGATGTTGTTCCTCTTTTTATTCTAACCATATTAAAAATTAAAAATTCGTAAATTAAAAAACTGCCTTACACTCCAGCTAAGAAGCGGCGTTTTACCCTTTGGCTTAATGATAGCTTTTGCAGGCGTCTTTTAGCTAGGCGTTGTGTACCAGTAGATTTAGAATTAAAGTGGTTTTGACCAATCTTACGTGCAAGTACCTTGCCATTTTTGGTGACTTTTAGTCTCTTTTTGTAGCTTTTGTTTGTTTTCATATTATTTATCTTGCTGCTTGTCTCGAGCACTCTCGAGAGAAAAGTCAAATATAACACCTTTGCCAGTCTTATCAAGCTCTATAACTGTTGTTAGACCTTTTGGGCTTTTTTTGATTTCGTCGGCTATCTTAAATGATTCTGGGATAATTGCAAGGAATCTCTCAAGCCTCTCTTTAAGGAACTTGAAGTCCATGTACTTATAGCGCCCCCAGAGGAAGAGATCTACCTTAACCCTATCTCCATTAGCTAGCCACAGAGCCACCTTGCCTGCTTTGCGCTTTAGGTCATTCTCGCCTGTGCCTATCTTTACTTGCGCTACTTTTGTCTCTGTTTTGTGTTGCTTGGCCTTCATCTCCTTTGCCTTCTTCTTGGCCTCATAGCTATATTTACCGTAGTCGGTAATCTTAGCTACAGGTGGCTTTGCTCTTGGAGATATCTCTATAAGGTCTAGGCCTTGCGCGCGCGCCTTGGCTATAGCATCACGAGTCTGCATCACGTCAAGATTCTCGCCCTCACTACCCACTACACGCACCTCGGGCACGCGTATCTCCTCGTTTATCCTCACTCGCTCGTTATCTCTTGGCATTGTGCGGCTAGTCTAGCACAATAAGGCTAGCTTTGCACTTGTAAGCGGCCGATTTCAGCTGCCATTGCCTCTAGTTTGTTTGAAAGGTCTTTTATTACGTCTAGGTATCTCTCTGAGTCTTGAGCTTTGAGCTCACGGAGAGAGTTGCCTAGTATAGTAGCGAGCTGCTCTTCATTGATGGGCGCACTACTAGCCGCGCGCACTCGTGCCACTATCTTTGCTATAGTTTTTGTATCTATATCAATGTTCATAATTAAGCTGTCTTTTGTTTGCTTATTATATCACCAACTGCATCAACTACTGCTTGAGTACTGGGTAACTTTGCGGCCTCTAGTACAGTTGTCGCTGTCAACATGTCGGCCGTAATAGCTGCATTATTGTTTAGTTTACCTACTACCACTTCCGACCCCTCTGCACTTCTTGTTACGTTTTCTAACATAGTAATAGTAAATTAACTTTTAATTACAGGTAGTATACCTCGTATGGATTGTAGTTGCAATTATGCGACTATTGTATATACTACGGCGCACTACTTCACTAAAGT
>CAZWWY010000057.1:0-2995 GCA_964637785.1 uncultured Candidatus Saccharibacteria bacterium | reverse complement strand
GTTATGCACATCAAGTGTGCTACAAATTTTGTGTAAAAGTTTTTTGCATTTATGATAACAATATGATACTTTAGACAAGTAAAGTGATTCTTTAAATAATTTTATTAGAAATATGATAAGACTAAAGAGACATAAACAAAGTCATGATATAGATGAGGTACTTATGGCTCTGGTATATATAGACAATCTAAAAGATATGCAAAATTTTACTACCGATTTGTTAACAGAGGGCGAGCTAAGTACTCTAGCAGCACGCTGGAAGGCTGTTAGGATGCTTAGTGCAGGTATCGTATACTCCAAAGTAGTACAAACTACCAATATGAGCTCTGCCACCATAGCAAGGCTTGCCAAGTTACTTAAACGAAGAGCAGGAGGCTTTAACAGTATGTTAGCTGAGATGGGTGTATAAAGTAACCAATATGCTTTAGTTGATTGAAGTATAGTTAACTACAGTAAGCTACTGCATGCTAAAGTTATGTGCAGATACTACTTGCAGTTATGTCAAAGAAGTTGTAGAGTATACTCATGACATTTGTAGATGAAATAATTTTAAATATTTGCTCCGGCAAGGGAGGTGACGGTGCATTAAAGTGGCATCGAAATAGACGTATACAAAAAGGAGGCCCAGCAGGAGGAGATGGCGGTAAGGGTGGTGACGTTTATTTGCGTGGAGTACATCATATAGAGAGGTTATCTGCGTACTCCAGTAATCCAAAGTTCAAGGCCAGTGATGGAGGCCGAGGCGGAGGCAACTCTCTAGAGGGCAAAGATGGGGGAGACCTATTTATAGATATCCCCATAGGCTCTGTGGTAACTAATTTACAAAGTGGAGAAACTTATGAAGTCTTGACCCAAGGTCAGCAAATCAAGATACTCACTGGCGGCAAAGGAGGTTATGGCAATGAGCATTTTAAGAGCTCGCGTAATGTTACTCCAATGGAGCATACTGATGGCAAGCTTGGCATATGTGCAGATTTTAAAGTTGAGTTACAGCTAATCGCTCATGCCGGCTTCATAGGGTACCCTAATGCAGGTAAGTCTACTTTATTAAATACATTAACCAACAGTAGGGCAAAGGTAGGGGATTATGCGTTTACTACTCTAGATCCTAATCTTGGAGTATTTGGTAATTATATATTGGCAGATATACCGGGTCTTATAGAGGGTGCATCTATTGGCAAAGGTCTCGGAGATAAGTTTTTAAAGCACATAATGCGTACTAACATACTAATACACTGTATCTCGGTAGAGCGAGATGATATAATAGAGTCATACAATGCTATACGCAATGAGCTAGAAGCTTACAATCCGGAGTTATTACAAAAGCAAGAGTTACTTATTATTACAAAATCAGACTTAGTAAATAATGATAATCTAGAGATTATAATGAGCAAAGCGAGGGATATCTCACCATCTGTGCTAGCAATATCAATTATAGATGACAATCAGTTAGATGTTTTTATAAAATATCTTTCTAAAACCTTAGATAATACGGCCAAATAATCCCCAAGTAGAGCCATCTCGGAATAACGATATATATTATTATATAAGCCGAGATCACTCTTCTTGTACTATGTTATCCACATGCTCCTCTTACTTTATGTCTAATAAGTGTATACTATAAGACTATGAGTAGAGATAATAATAAGCATGCTATAAATAACTATATCACGAGTAGCCGAGCTGCACAGTTAAGCGGCTATTCTCAAGACTATGTTGGCCAATTGTGTAGGAATAGCCGCATAGATTGTAAAAGAGTCTCAGGAGAGTGGCAGGTATCCCTAACCTCCTTACTAGCATATAAAAAAAGATTCAACCCAGATATGGCTCCAGTCTCAGTAGTTAATATCAATACCGATTGTGATACTAGCCATGCAGTCTCTACTAATGCAAGTGCCGACATCTCTAATAGCCACCAAGACTCTATTATTGAGGAGGGTCAGATATTTTTATCTTCTGCAGATGCATCTAAGCAAACAGGCTATTCGCAAGACTACATAGGACAACTTGCCCGTAGCGGAGCCGTAGAGGCAAAAAAGGTTGGCAGGAGATGGTTTATAGAGCAAACATCACTAAAACAACATAAAAGTCACAATGACGGACTCCTTGCCGCATTACAAGCAAACTCCACAGGAGCTCACAATCAATCTGTCACACCAACAAAACATACTATCCGAGCGCCTATAAAAGATAGTGGGCGCAAAATACCGATAGTTACCTACCATAGAGAGGACGGCACCTTAATGCCAGCCACAATTAATGCTAATAACACTAAATCTAGAGCAAATGTTTCACAAGATATAAGACAGACAGACTCAATAAATGATTTAAGATTAAGCACACAGTCTAGGTATAAAAATAAGGCCATAACGCCAATTAGCAGACCTATTAACCCTGAGATACTTAGTAAAAAAAGTATAAAAAAGATTAATAGTACAAGTAATAAAGTACAGTCAATGGTATCATCTATACTTATAGTCACATCAGTGATTGTGATTACAGCAGCTATATTTATACCAAATGTATTGCGTACCACTGCCCTCAATGCTGCTGAAGGTCTAGGTATAGACACTCAAGCCTTTAGTGGGTTACATCAGTCAGATACAGGAGTCCGAGGTATGCTATGGGGTCTCACAAGCTCACAAAGTTACTATAGCAAAGATAATAGTAGTATATAATTACAACTCGTAGAGTTTATATCATAAAGATTTTTAAGGCATACTGTAATAATACTGAGCATGATATTAAAAGGACATTTTCATGTCCTTTTTAGGTATCGGCTATAGTATTAGGTTATCCACAGGCAGGTGTCTCTTATACGCGGAATGTCCTTTATAATATAGGCAGGTCGCTCAGGCGATATAATATTATATGAGTAAAAAAATCTTATTAAATAATACGGAGTATCTAGGATCAAAAGAAGCCTCTAAATTAGTCGACTACTCATATGATTATGTAAGTCGCTTAGCTCGTGAGGGTTCTATTAAAGCTAAAA
>CAZWWY010000056.1:0-3018 GCA_964637785.1 uncultured Candidatus Saccharibacteria bacterium | reverse complement strand
ATCCCCAGCCTTTATCTCAGCTCGCACTGTATCATTAAATAGGTGCGTATTCTTCCTAAAAATCTCTGTAACCTTAGAGCCAAGTGGCGAATCTAAGTATATCGGTATACTCGGCACACTGCCGCTCTCTACAAGCTTGTTGAGCTCATAAAGGAGTATCTGTGTGCGCTGCATAGAGAAGGCTGGTATAAGCAGAGTGCCGCCACTCCTCTTAGTACGCGCTATGGCCTCGGCCAGTTTGTGTGTGCGCTCATTGCGCTTTTCATGGTCTCTGTCGCCATATACACTCTCCATCAGGAGGTAGTCTACATTCTCTAACTTGTCTGTATCTCGTAGTAGTGGCGCTGGAGTATTGCCCAAGTCTCCAGTAAAGACGAACTTCTTCTTTTTAAGAGAATTATCTCCCCCGGAGATGAATTCTACCATCACTGAGCCAAGTATATGTCCGGCTTCTAAGAATCTGACTGTCACATCGCCTATCTTAAACTCCTCATAATAATCTTTAGTCTTCCATAAGCTTAGTGCTTGTGCTACATCAGCGGATGTATATAGAGGGTCTCTGCCAATGTCTCGAGCCTCTTGACCCATTATTTTAAGAGCATCTGCCAGCATCGGGTCGGCCAAGTCGCGCGTAGCTTGCGTTGAGTATATTACACCCCTGAACCCGTCTTTAACTAGCTTAGGCACTTTGCCTAGGTGGTCGGCATGAGCGTGCGTGACTATCAGCACGTCTACATCACTTGGATTATAATCAAACTTAGAGTTCTGCTCAAAGCCGCCTTTGGCTTGCAGGATTCCGCAGTCTATAAGAATCTTCTTGCCACTCACCTCAAACATAAAGTTTGCCCCTGTCACAGTCCCCGCCCCACCATAGAATGTGACAATACTTTTCTGACTTATATTTTGTGAATTATTTTTACTTGACATATCTTTTACTATTGTTATTATATTGATAACCATACCTGCTCAGCAGGCTCCGACCCCCCGCCTCACGGCGGGGGGGTTATTTTATACCATTTATATTTTTCATCTTATCAATCACTCTAATAAACTCATCTGGGTCTAATCGTCTTATATTTCTACTTAATCTCTTGCTGCTTACTGTTCTTATTTGTGTAAGAGCCAAGTACGATATTGCATCATCGTATGGTAATTTGTAATAGAATTTTGTATCTTCTCCTGCTTTAGTCATTGGTATTACTAAGCATGTATCATTCGCAAACTTTTTTATTACTAATACTGGGCGCTCAAATAAGTGCCCAACACCATCCTGCTCATGACCGATATTTACACCTATAGATGTCCACCATATCTCACGACGCTTTGGATACCCGTGTCCATTATTGTGTATCTTACTCTTTTTTTTACACCATGTGTCAAAGTCCTTCATCACTTGTGATTATACCATACAGCCAATTAAAAAAATGTACGAGAAAAGCCACGTAAGACGTGGCGGGTTCTCGATCGCTGATTTATATACCTGAGTAACTCAGGTGGGTGCTCGCAGCTGTGCACCAAAGTGCAGAGCGATATAAAGCTCCCTTCACATTATTATTCGGTAATAATATCTGCGACTACTTACATTATATCACTACTCAGTAATGCCGTCTAGGTTCACATCGTATAACATTGCCTCATTGATGAGCCTGTAGTCTACCAGCTCCTTCTCATCAAACCAGTGCTTTATCTCCATCTCTGCCTCCTCTACTGAGCCCGAGGCATGCACCAAGTTACGCACTGCGCGGCCGTCAACATCAGACATCTGGTATGAGTCTAGCACGTAATCTCCGCGGATTGAGCCGATGTCACTGGTAAGTGGCTCTGTGCCTCCTGTAATCTTACGCACCATCTCTACGGCGTGCGCTCCTTGCCACACCATGGCAACTACTGGGCCTGCGCTCATATACTTCATCAGGTTTTTAAGTATAACTGCAGTTATCTCTAGTGGGTCATCTGATGGCGGCTTTTTGCCTCTCTTCTCATATGCTGCTATTGTCTTCTCTCCTGTTACTCTGCGCCACTCCGAGTCTAGTGTATAGTGAGCCTCTATATGCTCTGGCGTTGGCACCACCATCTTGGTAGCCACAAGCTTAAAGCCGGCATTCTCATAACGCTTGATAATCTCTCCTATAAGTGAGCGCTGCACACCATCTGGCTTTACCATCACAAGTGTACGCTCTTTTGCAAACTCTGACATAATAACTTAATTAAAAACTAATAATAAACAATAATTGCCTGCAACTTTAGCATATTTTACTAAACTCACCAAGTTCTAATACCTACAAACTTAGCTCAAACAGGCATGTCTCGTGAGTTGGGTTGCCACTCTCATCATATTTTTGCTTTTTACCAACTACCTCAAAGCCAAGGCTTCTATATAAACCATGTGCTGCTACTCTACTCTCACTACTTGTTAGCTCTAGCTTACTTAATCCTCTGTCTCTAGCGGCTTGCAATAGATTTTTCATTATGCTCCTCCCAAGACCTTGCCCTCTGAAAGCCTTATGAGCCACAATACTCTCTACAGTGCCAACCTCTCTCTTCTCATTAATTACTAATTGCCCAGTCGCTATAATTCTGTCTTGCATATCTTCAGTATCACCAAGTGGACCTCGTATCATACAAGAGTACCCGTTTAAAGAATAAAACTCATTTAATAAGTCGTCTACTGGGGCTGTACTCCAGTCTCGTCTATTGCTAAGCTGTGCACGTAAAACTCTCAAGTCACTGATATCAACCTCGCTCATTTCTGCCCTATACTCCTCTAGTACTGACAACTCTATTTTAGGCACATTGTTTAACTTCTCTATCATAATTTACCAGCAAAATACTTTATATAATTATCTATGTCTGGCTGGAATGCTTCGTGCATTGTCTCTCTTGCCTCTGCTGCTGGCAACCACTTATACTCTGTATGCTCTTCACTAAGCTTCACATCTTGCTCATCACCAGCCTGCTTGCACAAGAAGCACATCATCGTGATATGCTGGCCATCTTGCCGAGTAAAGTGGTGGATAT
>CAZWWY010000055.1:0-3047 GCA_964637785.1 uncultured Candidatus Saccharibacteria bacterium | reverse complement strand
ACATGCGCCAGTGTATGTCGGATTTTATATAAGTTGTCTTTTTTTTCTGTCATAAGTTGTAATTATAAGAATTATAAAATCAATAGTATCACCAAGCTAAGCCAAGTCAAATATGTTTTATGCTCTTGTGATAAGATGTGTACCATTATGCTCGTCAATATACATTGCTAAGCGCTTTGCCATTTGCATAAAGTCTTGAGATGTCAATAATATAGGAGCTATCTTTGTAGGTGGTATATCATAAATTGTACACAACTTTAGTACATCTTTACAATACTGCCAGCCTATTTGTACTTTATCCTTATCAGATTTTGAGTTTAAATTATTTAATTCATCATTGAATGTCTCACCTATAGGTAGTAGATAGTCTTCATCTGTAAAAATTATATTTGTACCATATGCATATGCAACTAACTCATTACGTATTTTATAAAACATCTTTTTAGCACCTTCTGTTATATAAGAGTCTGAGTTCTGTACTGTCTTTATATAGTCAATATCTAAAGATTCTCTAGTTAACTCAAGAGATTTTATGTCTTTAGATAATTCTCGGCCTTGATTCTGTTGTATATGGGGTATGTGATTGTGTAGAGCTCTATGATGCATCATATTTATAGTTATGTTGTCTTGTTCGCTGCGTATCTTAGAGAGTACTGAGTCTATTAATGTAGAGTCTGAGAGCTGGTGCTCCCATATGTAATTGTTAGTTAAGAGGTGGATGTACTCATGCATAATGGTATTGTTTATCTGCTCCGAGCTTCTATCATAGACAGAGATATAGATAATTTTATCTTCAAAAGGGTTGGTGCAAATAGTACGCTCTGTTGATCTTGTGTAGAGACCCTTTATTTTGTATGTATCTCCAGATACAGAGTCTTTTCCCTCATGTACTCCCCATGCCTTGGCGGCATCTTCTGTACGTAGCATGATAGCAAAGCCTACTGGCATTTTTAATACAGTTACCCCACTAGTAGATACAGGTCGATTTTTATTAGGAGAATCTTGTAGCCAAGCGGTTAACAGTACATCATGAGTGCTGTACTCTTTATCGAGCCCTCCTATGAGCATAGAGTCTTTTAAGATATCTTTAATGATATTGGTTAACATATTAATCTGGTTGTCAGATAAGGCACTTACATCTATATGATATATCTCATCTCGCCCTCTTTCTTTTAATAATATTAATTCTCTGCCAATATTACTAGATACTAGCACTTTTGGAGGGGCGTAAATCTCTATAATACGAGTAGCCACAAGACCCAACTCATCTAAGTATTTAAATAAGGCACGCTCACGCTGAGACACCTCTAAGGTTACGTTTTCTTCTATTTTAGATTTTAAAATATTGGATACTTCCATCTTAGATATTTTAAGAGTTAGCCTTGACTGCTAACTGTAGTGTACCATGAGCTTGTATACCATTAATGTCTTTTGCATACTCACCACGCTGTGCGCGCAAGTAGCCGGCAATTGCTATCATTAGGGCATTGTCTCCGGTCAGGCCTTTTGCCGGTGTTAGTATCTCTGTATTATGGCTTATACTATCACTTAATTTGTCTGTGATGCTCTTGTTTATATAACTATTGGCAGAGACGCCGCCGCCGATGATGAGAGTATTTGCCTCATGGCTCTCTATGGCATCTAGAGTCTTGGCAGAGAGCACGTCTGCACATGCATCCTCAAACTCGCGTGCCAACTGACGTTGCACACTTGCCGGCAGCTCGTCAGTGTCTAGTATTTTTTTAATCTCCTTTATTTTATATAATACTGCAGTCTTGAGCCCAGAGAAAGAGAAGTTGAGATCATGACTATGCAGCATAGGGCGTGGTAACGGCTTGGCAAGCAGCTTGATGAGTGCTGCAGACTCATTAGTGTATGTCTCATCACTAGTGCGAGCCTCTTGTGCTAGCTTGCTTATGATGGGTCCGCCAGGGTAGCCAAGCCCAAGCATGCGTGCTACTTTGTCAAAGGCTTCTCCTACTGCATCATCTACTGTGCCACCAAGATACTCGTAGTCAAATGGTGTCTTGATAAGCTCAAGCATGGTATGCCCGCCACTTATAAGCAGTGCGATAGCAGGGTAGTTGATGTCTCTTAGCTTGTAGTTTTTAGTGTTATTGATATTTTGCATTATGGCTGAGTATATATGCCCCTCCATATGGTTGACTGGTATAAGTGGCACGCTCCACTTTTTGGCAAGCTCTTGGGCAAAGGTGATACCCGTCCATAGGGCAGGCTCTAGCCCGGGGCCATGGGTCACTGCTATCGCATCAGGCTTGATGTCCAGAGCGTCGCTCTGGACATTTGCGTTTTTTAGTGCTTGCACTAGTAGTAATGGCAAGGCTTTAATATGCTCTCTCTTTGCCAAGCTTGGGTATACACCACCATACTCGCTGTGCATCTGTGCTTGTGATGCTAGCTCATCTGCAAGTACAGTAAAAGAGACGCCAGAGCTCAAAGACCCTTTGGCGTCTATTATACTTATACCCGTCTCGTCGCAACTCGTCTCTATTGCAAGGATTTTCATAGCGCTCAATTACACTAGGTAATAGTTATTTCTTGCCACACTTTTTAAGCTTGCGCTCGGCTAGCATTGTGTGCTTTGCCGCTACTCTCTTTTTTGTCTTCTTAGAGCGACTAGCTTTCATCTTGCCTACGCCTGTACTTCTTTTTGCCATAATAATTTTGTTTACTTAATTGCTATATTGCCATACATCTTACCGTTATTATGAAATAAAACAAGTAACATTTTTATTTGCAATATTGCTGCAATGTGTATAATTACAGGCAGATAGTTTTTTAGTTAGTTCCGCGGTAGCTCAGCGGTAGAGCAATCGACTGTCAAAGGCAGCCTGTAGTAGTAATATTATAGTGAAGAATGAGGTGAATTGTCTGGGAACCCTAACTCCGAGCGTAGTCGAGGAGAGGGCAATCAGCAGCCAAGCTTTGAGAGGAATCTCATTGAAGGTTCAGAGACTATCCCGCAAGGGAGTACTTGCACAATTTTGTGTTGGGAAGCGCCTCGCATCCACGTACCAGTAATGGCA
>CAZWWY010000054.1:0-3117 GCA_964637785.1 uncultured Candidatus Saccharibacteria bacterium | reverse complement strand
AAAGAACAGCTAGGAGGACCCTACCACGCATATTGTATTTACACAACACGATTATCACTATCCACAAGTTAAGCACAGTGTCCACATGTGCTTTGTTGTGAGTCAAGGCGCCTCTTGTGGTAAGATATGAGTATGACAAAACAAGTGCGCATACCTCCACAAGACATGGCAGCCGAGCAGGCTCTGCTGGGCGCTATAATGCTGCGCTCTAATTCTATATACGACATAGCAGACACCGTAACGCCAGACTCCTTCTATGCTGGCAAGCATTGCACTATCTTTGAGGCGATGCACAACCTATTTGCCAAAGGCGAGCCAATAGACATGGTGACTCTCTCTGGCGAGCTCAAGAGGCAAAAAAAGCTAAAGAACGTGGGCGGCTCCGCATATCTCAGTGAGCTTACCTCACTCGCCCCCTCCTCTACCAACATCACCCACTATGCCAACATAGTGCAGAGCAAGGCTACCTTGCGCCAGCTGATAGCCGCTGCAGATGTAATAGGAGAGCTGGGCTATGCAGAGGAGCGCGAGATAGACATAATAGTAGATGAAGCTCAGCAGAAGGTCTACGAGATAGCCAACTCATCAAGCTTGCAGAAGTTTACTACAATGAAGGATGCCGTTAAGGATGCCTTTGAGAGGCTAGACAAGCTCCGTGAGAGTGACGACCACCTCCGCGGTGTGCCTAGTGGCTACCCCGACCTAGACAACCTCCTCGCCGGCTTCCAAAAGTCAGACCTCATTATCCTCGCTGCGCGCCCATCTGTGGGTAAGACGACCTTTGCCCTAGACATAGCGCGCAAGGCTGCCGTAGAGCACAATGTGCCTGTCGGCATCTTCTCCCTAGAGATGGGCTCAAACCAGCTCACAGACAGGCTGTTAGCTAGCCAATCAAAGGTAGACAGTTGGAAGCTCCGCACAGGCAAGCTCAGCAATGATGATGAGTACGACAGGATACGCGATGCCATGGGAGTGTTAGAAGAGGCTCCGATATATATAGACGACAACTCAAGCAGCACGGTACTACAGATGCGCGCCAATTGTCGCAAGCTAGTGGCAGAGAAAGACCTCGGACTGATAATCATCGACTACCTGCAGCTTATCACTCCTGCTGCCCACCTCGCCTCTGCTGGTACTGTGCAGCAAATTACTGAGATATCTCGCTCGCTCAAAGGCTTGGCTAGAGAGCTCAATGTGCCAGTGCTGGCTCTCTCTCAGCTCTCTCGAGCCGTAGAGAGCCGTGGCGGTACTCCCCGCCTCTCAGACTTGCGCGACTCTGGCTCTATAGAGCAGGATGCTGACGTTGTGATGTTCCTCCATCGAGATATGAGAGATGGTAACGATGATGCCGGCCGAGAGAATGTGACAAATGTGATGGTAGAGAAGCATCGTAATGGAGCCGTAGGCAAGATAGACCTGTACTTTGATGCTAAGCATGTGACCTTCTTACCAGTAGAGAAGAATAGTTACGACGACTACAACTCAGAGCCAAAAGATGCAGCAGACGACTTTTAATTATGACAAATGATGCAGAAAAATTAGCAACCATTTTTGAGTGCTTCCCCGGCATTGGCCCGCGGCAGGCTCGGCGCTTTGTATACTTCCTCCTCAAGAGCGGCAATGAGTATAGGAGCAACCTAGAGAGTGCGATACACAACTTGGCCAACAGCATCCATCAATGCCAGCAGTGCCAGCGCTACTATGCCAGTGACAGCAGCACTGTATGCGGCCTATGCGGCAACGAGGCGCGCAGTGCAAAAGAGTTATTAATAGTAGAAAAAGACGCAGACCTAGACCAGATAGAGAAGAGCGGTGCATACAGTGGGCGCTACTTTGTGCTTGGTAGTGGAGTTAAGCTTACAGACAACTCTGGCCAAGTACCCCGCCAAGCGCAACTGCTTACGCACATCAAGGGCCTACCAGAGCTAACAGAAATTATAGTAGCTATGCCCACCACAACGGAGGGTGAGCACGCCAGCAATGCCGTGCGCACACTACTACAAAGCATCACAGACGAGCAAGATATCAAGATTACTCTCCTAGGGCGCGGCCTCTCTACTGGGGCAGAGCTAGAGTATGCCGACAGCGCCACACTTAAGAGTGCACTAGAGAGTCGCAGCTAATTTTTACTCAGTCAATATTAGCAAAAATAAGTAAGTACAAATTTAAGCCCTCCGGGGACCCCGAAATTTGTTCCCAAGATTCAAAATTTTAATTTTAGAATTCTTGGAGAGCAAATTTGTGGGTTAAAAGGGCGTAATTTCGTACTTACTTATTTTTGCTTTAGTATACTCTTAAAACAAAGTATCCTTCTTAGCAACCTTGGGTATCGACTCAGATTTTTGCTCTTTCTTCTCTTTATTATTGCTCAACAGCTTCTTGCCCACATACTCCCTGTATCTACAATAATCACAATCTTCATGTGCCTTTGGCACACGCTCATCATCTAGGCACTCCTTAATCTCCAGCAGCGTCGGCTCTACCCAAGAGCCATCACCAGTATAAGGTATGAGTGTGACATCAAATATAAGCTTACCATCAAAGGCTTCCTCATCAGTGCTGGCATTAGCATATACAAAGTAGCCTGTGTCACTCACCTTAAAGCCATTCTGACGCAGCAACCATTGGTACACCTCCATCTGCCGCTTGTACCCTATATGCCAGTCGGCATCTAACTTCTCTATCTTACCGTCTTTACTTGTACTCTTGTAGTCTACTACTATCAGCTCACCTGCAGGGTTGACCCACACATCATCCACTGCGCCCATTATCGTCATGCCCGTCTCCTTGTGCACATGCTGTATACCCTCAAAGACCTCACGCCAAGTGTTTATATTTGCATGCTCAAAAGGTACAGCATCTATACCATATTGCTCCATTATCGGGTGCTTGCTGCCCTTGGCTCTGTGCACGTCAAACTCTTTTTTAAACAAGGCATCAACTGCCGAGTTTAAGTTAAAAGGGTATCCAGGCGGCCTCTTTGTGCCGAGCTTGTTATCTATATAAAAGCACTTCGGACATTCTAAAAAGAGGTCTATCTTAGAGCGCGAGAGCTTCCACCTCGCACCACCATAATTCCAATCACTGCGCCTATCCGGCTTATAAAATTGACTCATA
>CAZWWY010000053.1:0-3152 GCA_964637785.1 uncultured Candidatus Saccharibacteria bacterium | reverse complement strand
CTTGCATATCAAAGCCTGTAAATCCATAAATACTAATTAAGAAAAATATACCAAAGCCATATATGGCCACTTTTTCAAACTTACTAGTGCTTGCTCTGTGCATCATTATATACTACCATAGTTGTATTATGAATTATGCAACAAATACTGATCAAAAGGGAGGGCGCCGAGTACGCGTCGCAGAGAACCTCATGCATCTTGCTGCAGAGTTCTTCCGCATAGAGAGCAATCGCCAATCACTCATCACAGTGACTAAGGCTGACCTTGCCCCCAACTTCTCAGAATCTACCATCTACTTTACTGTACTACCAAAATCTATGGAGGAGAATGCTCTCAACTTTGCCAAGCGTAAGCGTCGCGAATTTAAACTCTATGTAAAGAAGAAGGTAAGCATGAAGCGTATCCCCTTCTTTGACTTTGCGATAGACGAAGGAGAGAAGCACCGCCAAAGGATAGAGGAGATAAGCACCGAGCTTAAATAATATATCCTAATTTCTTAGCTCTCTCTTGGGCGAGCATACTATATTCTTCTATATCTACTCCTTTTGTGACAGAGCCATCTTGTGATACTAGAAGTAAGTGTGTTGGATTAATAAGGCTCAGCAAATACCTATCATGTGATATCAAGATAATTGTGCCCTTGTAACTCTCAATAATTTTCTCTAGTGCCTCAGCTGCCTCCATATCTAGATGATTTGTAGGTTCGTCTAAGAAAAGTACATTAACAGACTGTAGTGAGAATAATGCAAACAAAATACGAGCACGCCCTCCAGGTGAGAATAATTTTAGCTTCTTCTTCAGCTCAATCGGGCTGAATCCATATTTTTGTGCTGCATTATATATCTCATAATCTTCTACTTCCACTTGCCCATCTAAAAAATCAAAGAGGGTCTCCTCCCTTGGCAGGCTCTCATGCTCTTGTGTGAAGTTTGCAATTTTGACAGCACCACCAATTGTCACCACTCCACTTATTGGCGCCAGCTCACCAAGCATGGTCTTTAGTAATGTCGACTTACCTACTCCATTGTCTCCTAGTAATACAACCCTATCACCAAAATTGATATGCAATGTAAGCTCCTTAATTTTAAACCCACCTTCATAACCTGCAATTACATTTTTTAGCTCTATGTCCTTTACTCCTCCACCTTCTTGAGAATCAATATCTATGCTAAGCCCATATCGCTCAATAGGTCTCTCTACATCTTCCATATTTTCAATACGCTTCTTATATGCTTGTATTAGCTTGCCAGCACCTTTTGTACGGTCACGGAAGAAGCCTCTAGATTGTTTGTCATTATCTTTTGGTATAAATTTATTGCCTCTCTGCGCGTGGTCTATTGATTTTCTTACAAGATTTTGTGCATTTCTTAGCTTGTCTTTATGCTCTTGGTACTCTCTTGCTTGTCTTGCTTGCTCTTTTTTTATTCTATCTAGATATTCAGAATATTTGCCATGTGTAATTGTGAGCTGTTTTGAATCTCGATTGATTTCAAAAATTGTATTTACAATCGAATCAAGGAATTTCCTATCATGAGAGATTATGACGCATGCTACTTTTGTAGCTTTAAGAAAATTCTCAAGCCAAATAAGAGCTGTTAGGTCAAGGTTGTTAGTTGGCTCATCCAAGAGTAGCACGCCTGGCTCTATGAGTAGTACAGCTGTAAGAAAAATTTTAGTCTTTTGCCCAGAGCTTAGCTCTTTTAGTTTTGTAGCAAGGCTTATGTCGTGGATACCAAAACCGTCTAAAATAGCCTCAATCTTATGTGTTTGTATATCAAAAGAGTTGCCACGAGCCTTGTGCACAATACGGTCAATATACTCTTGTATCGTCTCGAGTGTGGTGATACGGGTGTCTTGCGGTATGTATCCTACAACCATACCTCTTGGTATGTGTACTCTGCCACCATCCTCTTTCTCTTTGCCTGCTAATATCTTTAACAAGGTTGATTTACCACTCCCATTGTGCCCGACAAGCCCCACCTTTTCTCCAGCAGAGATTGTAAAAGTAATAGAATCAAAAACTAAGATTGAATCATATTCTTTAAAAAGATTTGTTACAGTAATTTCCATATGTATATGAATAGATTAGCACACTACAGAGAAGTTGAGTAATTCTGTATTATTGCTATAATCTTGCACACAGGCTCGGTGGCGAAGTGGTAATAGACCACCCCGCGGAGATTGCGCAATTAATCTTTTTGCTCTATGCACTAGATTGATTCATAAAAAAGGCTCGGTGGCGAAGTGGTAACGCCGGGGATTGCAAATCCTCTATGCACCGGTTCGATTCCGGTTCGGGCCTCCGCGAATTTTTTCCAAGAACTATAGTGATTGGTTAAAAAATACAGCGCCCTTCGTAGCCTTGTGCGCAGGAGGGAGGGTCAGTATAATAATCACCCATGCTGAGGTGATGCAGAAAAGATATTGCGGTAGACATGAGAGCCTTAAACGCTGAGAGAGTTTGCATCTGTATTATAGAGTTAGTATAATAATCACCCATGCTGGGATGATGAAATTGGTAGACATGAGAGCCTTAAACGCTCTTGGCGCAAGCCGTGCGGGTTCAAGTCCCGCTCCCAGCACATAAAATCTTAAATATCAAAGCAAGGCTTTGGTGTTTTTAGATTTTAGTGTTGGAGCGGGAACTTGAAAAGAGTGTACCGACCAAGTCAGATTTGTTTACAAATCTGCGGTACACGGCGGGGTCGCGTCACTTAGTATTTTGTGCAGCAAAATAGTTAGTAAAGGCGACCAAGTCCCGCTCCGCCGCCGCAAGGCGGAGATTAAAAGCTTTAGGAAAATAATAAATTTTAATTTATATATTTTGCTTATGCAGAGCTTTGTAAATAAATGACTAAAATGAACATTGTTTTCAAACGATAGAAGGAAATCGTTTTGTACCCTCTCTTCGCTGGGGCAGACCCTTGGTCGGGTTCGCTACAACTTCAAATCACTCCAACTGTCCAAAGTGGAGCTTTCAGCAATTTGCCAAATCCCTGCAGGACCAGGCTTTACTAAACCGCCTTTAAACTCTTTATTTTTCTTTAACCAACTTTCAAGCGCTCTCGCTCTTATTTTTGCCCCCTCACCGCTTGCAGTAAAGCCAGACTTTGTATCTATAATCCAAATGTCTTTTTCAGTCTTTACAAACC
>CAZWWY010000052.1:2609-3213 GCA_964637785.1 uncultured Candidatus Saccharibacteria bacterium | reverse complement strand
GCCATCTCGGTGACGGTGATACTCTTTGGTATATGGGGGTACAACTTTGCCCACAGTGGCAAGCTTAATAATCTTGCGAGCAGTGCCACAGGAGTGGCGAGCGTCGTAGAGCAGGCAAACTTAAGAGAGAACTTTGACAGTGCCTTAGAGCAGCTGCAGAGTCTAGACTTTGGAGACATTACAAATACACAAGAGCAGCAGCAAGAGTCTGTAGGCACAAAGCACATGAACGTCTTTGCCAACCCAGACACCCCAACAGACAGCACAACAAACACAAAACAATACGGAGAAAACTCTGGTGATGTACTTTATTAAGTTATCATTTTATAACCAATTTTAAGTAGCAAAAATTGGTATAATATGGTATAATTAAGCCTTATACAGGCATTTTTGTAATGATATGTTATACTAGTCCAACTTTATGACCAAAGACCAAAAAGACAAAGAATCTAATACAGAAAGAGAGCAAGAGCGCGGTATAAAACCAGTAAATATCACTGGCGAGATGAAGGCGGCATACCTCAACTATGCCATGAGCGTTATAACCTCACGCGCCTTGCCAGATGCGCGAAGCGAAACACCGTGAGCAGTATGCCGGCGGCCC
>CAZWWY010000052.1:0-2599 GCA_964637785.1 uncultured Candidatus Saccharibacteria bacterium | reverse complement strand
TAATTATGCTATGAGTGTCATCACCTCACGAGCCTTGCCAGATGCGCGAGATGGACTGAAGCCTGTGCACCGCCGCATACTCTACGCCATGCATAAGGGTGGTGTGACGGCCAGCGCCAAGACGCGTAAGAGTGCTAGGGTAGTCGGAGATGTAATAGGTAAGTATCACCCACATGGTGATACGGCAGTGTATGAGTCTATGGTGCACTTGGCGCAAGACTTTGCCACCCGCTACTTATTGGTAATAGGACAAGGTAACTTCGGTTCTATAGATGGCGACAATGCCGCAGCCATGAGGTATACCGAGGCTAAGATGAGTAAACTCAGTGGGGAGATGCTGAAGGGCTTAGAGAAGGACACGGTGGATTTCAGAGATAACTACGACGCATCTGAGACAGAGCCAACAGTGATGCCGGCTGCGGTACCCAATCTACTCCTTAATGGTGGGCTTGGTATTGCTGTAGGGATGGCGACTAACATCCCGCCACACAACTTGCGCGAGGTGATAGATGCAACGACGCACTTATTGGCAAATCCTAAATCTACTACAGACGATCTACTAGAGTTTGTGAAGGGGCCAGACTTCCCACTCGGGGGCATAGCATTTAATCAGAAAGACATTGCACATGCTTATGCCCATGGGCGTGGCGGTGTAGTGTGTAGAGGAGAGGCAGAGATAGTAGAGGGCAGCAGTAAGAAAGCTGGGGCAATGCAGATAGTCATCACGTCTATACCATACAGAGTAAATAAGTCTAAGCTTATAGAACGCATAGCAGACTTGGTAAGAGCTAAAAAGTTAGAAGGTATAAAAGGCTTAAGAGACGAGTCGGCAGCAGACATACGCGTGGTAGTAGACCTCAAGGGTACGGCGCACCCACAGACAGTGCTTAACTATATATACAAACATACTCAACTAGAGGAGGCCTTTCACTATAACTGTGTAGCCTTAGTAGATGGCGTGCCCAAGACCTTGGGCCTTAAGGAGATGCTCGAGGTCTTTATAAAGCATCGCATAGAGGTAGTAACAAGACGCATACAATATGAGCTGAAGATAGCAGAGGCGCGTGAACATATACTCTTGGGGCTCAAGAAGGCTCTAGACCATATAGATGAGGTGATAAAGCTGATACGAGCAAGTAAGGATGTGCCTACCGCGCATGCCGGCCTGATGAAGAAGTGGAAGTTTAGTGAGCTGCAAGCAACCGCAATACTCGAGATGAAACTGCAAAAGCTCGCTAACCTAGAGCGCAAAAAGATAGATGAGGAGCTCGCAGAGCTTAAGAAGCTGATAGCAGAGCTCAAGGCGATACTTGCCAGCAAGACGAAGCTCAGTAATGTGATAAAAAAGGAGCTTATAGAGATAAGAGAAAAATATGGAGATGATAGGAGGACTAAGATAGTAAAAGGCGGAGTTAAGAACATATCGGTAAAAGACTTAATACCAGACGAGGAGTCTGTGCTAGTGCTCACCAAGGGAGGCTATATCAAGCGCACCAACCCAGCCGAGTACAAGAGGCAAAAGCGTGGTGGCGTGGGTGTGATGGATATGAGTACTAAAGAGGAGGATGTAGTCACCACTTTCCTCTCAGCGAGCACTCACTCAGATCTCCTATTCTTCTCTGACAAGGGTAAAGTGTATAGGATTAAAATGTTTGATATCCCTGAGGGCAAGCGAGCCACAAGAGGTAAAAGTATAATGAACTTTATATCTCTAGAGCGAGATGAGTCTGTGACGAGCGTACTCCCTATGCCACGCTCTGTTAAAGATACTAAGGGACTCTCATTATTGATGATAACGAAGAATGGAGTAATAAAAAAGACTCTTGCAGAGCAATTCCACGATGTGCGTGCCAATGGGCTTATCGCCATCAAGCTCTCTGGGGCAGACAGGCTTATAGCAGCGCACTTTGTAGGTGAGGGTGATGAGGTGATAATGACAACAAACAATGGGCAAGCAATACGTATAAAGGAGAGTGACGTACGCGCTATGGGCCGCACCGCAGGAGGAGTGAAGGGTATGAAGCTTAGCAAAGATGCTTACATAGTCGGTACTGGTATCTCTCGTAAAGGGGTAGAAGGGCAGTCACTCTTTGTGCTCACTAGCACTGGCCACGGCAAGCGCACTCTATTAAAAGAGTACAAAACGCAAGGTAGAGGGGGCAGCGGTATTAAGACATTGCAAATCACTGATAAGACCAAAGAGCTTATTGGAGCAAAGGTAGTAGGGCCAAAGCCGGCAGAGCTTGGTGAGGAGTTTGTAGCAATGAGCAAAAATGGCCAAGTGATACGCTCTGGAGTAGAGGAGGTGCCGGTACTAGGTAGAGCAACACAGGGCGTGAGACTCATGAAGATGCGTAGCGGCGACTTAGTAGCTAGCTTAGTGGTATTACGTGGTAATGAGACATCAGTAGAAGATAAAGACAAATAATTATGGCAAAAAAACCAACAAAGAGTACATACGGGGCAGATAGTATACAAGTGCTAGAGGGCTTAGACCCAGTGCGTAAGCGCCCGGGTATGTATATAGGTACCACTGGCCTGGAAGGCTTGCAGCACCTTATATGGGAGGTCTTTGACAACTCTCGAGATGAGGCCATGG
>CAZWWY010000051.1:0-3273 GCA_964637785.1 uncultured Candidatus Saccharibacteria bacterium | reverse complement strand
GGGTCTACCATCAGCAGCCGCAGTTGGCTTGGGCCAGAGCGATATAGCAAACTAATGATGATGCCGTGTATTGTCACAGATTTACCAGCGCCAGTAGTACCAGCTATCAGCATGTGCGGCATCTTAGCTATATTAGCAAAGTGAGCTTTGCCACTGATATCTCCACCTAGGGCTACTAATAGAGGCTTGTTAGACTCTCTATACTCAGGCAAGCTAAAGAGAGAGCCTAGCCCCAGAGTAGTGCGAGAGGTATTAGGCACCTCTATACCCACAAGGGCCTTGCCGGGTATCGGCGCCTCTATGCGCACTGGGCTGGCGGCAAGCGCAAGCTCTAGGTTGCTCTGCAAGCCTACAATCTTGGCTAGGCGCACTCCCTCGGCAGGCTTCATCGCATAGCGCGTTACAGTTGGGCCTATAGAGACCTCATCCATCTCTACATTAATACCAAAGTTGCGCAGCGTGCGTCGTATAAGATTGGCATTAGCCTTTACGTCTCCTACTACTGGCTTGCCAGAGTTCTTGCGGAGTATAGAGAGCGGAGGGGGAGTATAGTCACCACTAGTTATGGCATTAACCTCAAGTGCGAGCTCGTCTTTGTCATTCGTAGAGTTACCAGTAGATATACCAAAGAGACTTTTTTTGCCCTGAGATTGTTGAAGGGCTTTTTTATCTTCAACATCATTATCACCATCTGTCTCTACGGTCTTAGACATTGGAGATTTTATCTTCATCTCTGTAGTATCCGCAGTACGCTCATCATCTAGAGCATCTTGCTCCTCCTTTGTTAGTCTCTTTTTAATAAACGGCATACGGGGCTGCGTATCAAATACAATAAGCAGAGAGATAAATATGAATGCAAGCAAAACAATAACCGTAGCAGGAGCAGCAAGCCAAGCAAGTAGAGGGGTAGCAAGTAGAGCGCCTACAAGCCCGCCACCTCCACTATGAGCTGTTTCTATAAGGGCAAGACTAGAGACAAAGAAGAGTAATGAGCCAGCAGAATGCACAAGCCCAACCTTCTTAGTAATAGAGCGAAAGAGAGCAACAGAGAAGAGCACAAGAGAGAGAGGCACAAGGTAGTAGCCTAAGCCAAATAATCCAGAGAAGAGTGCATATATAAACTCACCCACTTTGCCGGCACTATCAAAGGCAGCAAGCACAAAGATGATAGCTACTACTATAAGCACCACTCCCCACACCCCGCGCAAGGTCTCACTCTTTATTGAGACTTCTTTCTTTTTCTCGTTTTTATCTTTACTCTTCTTTGAGATTTTTGATGTTTTCTTTTTCTTTGCTGCCATAGTGTAGTAAGTAGATTAAGTTTTGTATACTTAATATTGTACCATATTGTTATGTCTAATATCCACATGTACATATACTTATGTATAGACTAAGTAACTAAGACTTGTAAAAGACATTCATAAAGAGTATAGTGTAATAAAGTCCGTTACAGAAATATAAAGGACACTAAACAGACATCTTAAAACTAAGAGACATATGCCAAAAGGACATACACAATTACAAACAATAGGTAACAATACCCAAGTAGACCCATTTGGTAGTAATGTGGCTGCAGCACTAGCTTATAAGAAGATGGAGAGACTAATGACGGCTACGCACATGGTCACCAACAATGTCCCTAAGAGCGAGTCTTCTAGAGAGCGCATAAGAGACATTGCCAACTCTTTGCTAACAGACACTATAAAGTTGCGAGGCGGCTTTACCTCTTTAGGCACTGATGCCCTTGAGAATATTATAGCTCAAGTACGATTATTACTATCATTGTTAGATGCGCTATACACCTCGGGCCTAGTATCAGAGATGAATCTGCGCATACTTAAAAATGCATATATAGACTTTACTCAGAGCCTAGAGGCGATGTCTGCTACAAGGGCTGCAGAGGGTGTAGAGCTTACTGCAGAGTACTTCTCACAAGCTCCCCAATTATCAACAACATCAACAACCTTAGCCCCTAGGGTTGGGCATATAGACGCTGCGCAGCCTATCGCAGAGGGCAAAAGTAGAGTACAAAAACAGAGCGCAAAAGAACGTAGGAGCTCCGCACGAGTCAGTGCTATTATAGACTTTATCACCAAACGCGGCAGTGTAGGCACAGGAGACTTGGCTCAAGTCATTACAGACTGTAGCAGCAAGACCCTACAGCGCGACCTCACCATGCTTGTGGCATCAGGTAAACTTGTCAAATCAGGGCACAAACGCTGGACAAAATACGCGCTAGTCGCTTAATATTATAAGTTAGGTATTTTGCTATTGCATTGATAAATATATACTGTACAATAACAGTATCACGACGAAAGGGGACCCGAACGGTTAATTACCTAAGGCCCCCCTTTCTTTTGCCTACTTTATTCCTATTACCCAGTTTACTTAAGTCATCAAAGTACTTTCTTGTTATTTGTTTATACAGAGATGATGCATCTTTCTGGCAAGGGAAAAGTATTTTCTCAAACTTATTTTCATGCAGTAAAAATTTCACAAGTCTTACATAATCTCCATCACCAGAGACTATCACTATTTTATCAAAGGATTCTTTTTCTCTATACATTTTTTCCATTACGTCAAATACTAGATCAGTATCAATGTTGCCTTTTTTGGTACTCGCCATCGTCTCCTTGTGAGGCTTGAAGGTGAGGATGAAGCCAGCTTCTTGGATATGTTTATACAGGTAGGCAAGCTCGTTTTTAGTGAACCCTACATAATAGTAAGCTTTTGTCACGCCATATTTTTGTTCCAGATATATACGGAAGCGTTTTAGGTCAACCTTCCATGAGTCGTCAGACTCGGTAGTTCCTAGGTGCAAGTTTTGCCCATCTACGTATGCTATGTTGCAATCTTTATCCATAATACAAGCTATTATATACTATGCTACCGCAATCATCAAAAGTGGATAACCACCGTGTAAAACTCTTGACTTAACGCTCTAATACGATACTATATTGACTAACTAGTTAGCGGCACAAGCTCCTGTAAACAGCAGGTGACTTTTGGGCTATTAGTTTAGTTGTCCACAGTTATATTGTTATTTGTTTGCAAGTACTATATAATTGTAGGAGCTCGATGAGAGTGCTGTTCTTTGACAATAAAATAAATCAAGACGACAACATTACAGTCGTCTCTAATCTAAATGTAATTCATATTGTAAGCCGACACTTACAGCATGACAGCAGAGTTAAACCTCTGGTCGAGAGTTGGTCGGACATAGGATATTTGCAACCGCAAGTTTCTTATGCCCGGTCAACTCAAAGGGTTCCG
>CAZWWY010000050.1:0-3383 GCA_964637785.1 uncultured Candidatus Saccharibacteria bacterium | reverse complement strand
AGACCTAACAGACACAGTCAAGGTGAGGATAGTACCTAAGTGGGAGGAGGTTTAGACAAGTCTTATAAAACAAGGTAGAATACAGCGATGATAAAAGATGAGATACAATATGAGGATTTTACTAAGCTTGATATCCGCATAGGTCATATAATAGAGGCAGAGATGGTAGAGGACACAGATAAACTTATTAAATGTACAATAGACTTTGGTGAGGATATTGGGGAGCGTACAATAGTCTCTGGTATACGCGAGTGGTATGAGCCAGAGGATCTTGTAGGTAAGAGATTACCTTATATTATCAACTTAGCTCCAAGAGAGTTGCGAGGCGTTGTAAGTGAGGGGATGCTCTTAGCCGCAGCCCCTATCAAAGAGGATAGTACAAAAGGTTTGGCATTATTAGAGGTAAAGCTGAGTGTGCCAGCTGGTACAACTATAGGCTAAGTATATGCTGCAAAAATATAAAGAGCTGCTGATAAGACATGCCTCGGGTCGGCATGGTATGTCTTGGTTAGGTCTCTTGTCTATTACTGAGTCAATATTTTTACCCATACCAACAGACTCTTTGATGATGGGGATGCTCTTAATAGGAGACAATCGTAAGAGGTGGGTGTACATTGCTACTGTAACCATGGTAACCTCAGTCATAGGAGCCGTGATAGGATATTTTATTGCTTTTTTCTTGTTTGACTCTTTTGGTAATTGGCTTATTGATATGATGCATGCTCGTGAGGAGTTTGGGAGTGTCCATAAGTTTTTGAATCATGGAGCCTTTATATTTACTTTTATAGGGGCTGTATCTCCTATACCGTATAAATTATTTGTGCTAACGGCAGGGTTTGTTAAAATTAATTTTGTAGTTTTCTTAGTGGCATCTATTATGGGCCGCTCACTCAGACTCTATTTTAGTGCCTGGCTTGTGTATAAATATGGAGAGAAGAGTATAAAATTAGCCAACCGTTATGGGCTACATTTGGCTATAATAGGTGTAGTATTGTTTATAGTATATATACTTGGGTATATGTGGTTATAGAGAGGGCACTCTCTGGTATAATAAGCAGATGAATAAATTGCAAAAATGGCTTATAGACGCATTCCCAGCTCCAAAATATCTTACTATGCCTGCAGTAGCCATAGACATTTCACCAAACTCTGTAAAATACTTAGAGGGCAAGTATGCATCTAAGGGATGCCTGCCACAAAAATTTAATGAGATCTTTTTAGAAAAAGGCACTATAGAGGATGGCTCAGTGAAGGATGTGGAGGCCTTTACTAAGGCACTTAAAAAATTACAAAGAAAAAATAAATATAAATTTGCATTTGTCTCAATACCAGAGAATGCACTTTACCTATACACAATGCGCCTTAAAGGGTTGCCGTCACACAGCTCTATAGCACAACAGATAGAGTTTGCCTTTAGTGAGCATGTGCCTATTGCCCTAAAGGATGCTGTGTATGACTATAGTATAATTGATACAGCGCATAATGTAACTACTATAAGCGTCACGGTAGCTCCGGTAAATCTTATTACAACATATGAGCAAGTACTCAATGATGCTGGCTTCTTGGTCCGGTCTATAGAGCTAGAGGCATACGCCATTTCTCGTGCGGCAGTATCTAATAGTGTGCGTCATCATACAGAGATGATAGTAGACGTAGGATATGAGCGCGCTGGTGTTATAGTTGTTAAAAATGGCTTACCCATATTTACAGCAACAGTGCAAGGAGGCAGTAAGAATCCTCAAATGATAATAGAAGAATGCAAAAAGCAGTACACCTTTTGGGATACACGTACAGACTCTAAGGGGAGGCGCATAGAGAGGATATCTAATGTTACTTTATGTGGTGGTGGAGCAAGTAAAAATCTTAAAGAGTTATTAAGTAATACACTTGGCAAAAAAGTAGTCATGGCCAATGTTTGGCAAAATCTTTTTGATATAGATGATTATATACCAGAGATAGACGCTAAAGAGTCTCTATCTATGACGACTCTTGCAGGCTTATTATTAAACAATAAGGTATAGACATGGTAAACTTATTAAAAAGACAAACCAAAGCTAATCTATTGTGGCAAAAGAGAGTGCGGATAATAACTGTTTTAGTAGTAACAAGCATGTTTGGCTTGTTAATAATATTTGCGGCGCTATCACCAGTAGCAATATATACTGCCATAGTGCGTAACTCACTAGAGAATAATATAAAAACTATAGAGACTGTAGAGTTAGGAGAGCAACGACAAGAGATTACAGCAGAGTTACAAGCAGATAGATTACTACTTGAGAGAGCATCCACAATCGCTAGCAAGTCTAATATAAGTGAGGCTCTGCAACTATCTGCGGGCCTTATCTCTGGGATAGAGGGAGTAAAATTAAGGATGTTATCTGCAGATGATAACAAAGAGGATGGCTTATATCATATACGTATCTCTGGTGTAGCCGCGGGCCGTAGCAATGTCGTGAGGGTTAAAGAGGTGTTTGAGCTGGCAGAGATCTTGAATGTTGAGAGATTCCCAATAGAGAATCTGACGCCAACTAACGGAGAGTACCTATTTTCAATAGAGCTGACTGTAATAAATAAAAAATGATAATTAAAATATTATGATGGGTAATATGAAAACAAAAAGTATTATAATTATCTTTAGCTCTTTACTGCTACTCCTTCTTAGTTTTGCTGCTACTTGGTATTGGTATGATTTTATAAATAGAGGTTTAAAAAATATTTCAGTAGTAACTCAAGAAGATAATAATTCACTGCAGCTTGCCAAGTTACAATCTCTACGTAGAGAAAGTAGAGACACAGCAGAGAACCGTAGAAAATTGCACACTCTCATCATTAAAGAGGTTGAGATACCCGCTTTCTTAAATAAACTCGAGAGTCTTAAAAGGTTAAAGGTCTCTACAAAAGCAATTAGTAAATCTTTAGATACAGGCTTTTTGACAGTTACACTCTACTTCTCTGGAGATTTTGATGATGTGATGCATTCTATGAGTCAATTATCCAAAATACGGCGAGCAATAAATATAGACTCATTTGAGGTGCGTAAGAGTGATGGTGAGGCTTGGGATGCTAGGATGCGCCTGGTCATATTGTTATCAGGGTCAAATAAATAATATAAATTATGCGATTGGTTCAATATAAAAACAAAATATTAAAAATAGTACGAGGTCATTTGCCAACACCGGTGTTTATATGGTATGTCATACTGTTATGGGCGCTTATGCTTGCTGTTGGGGGTACTTTATTAGCATATTATTTTATTTTTAATATAAAGCAGAGTACAAATAACTTAGAGACAAACGACACACAAAAGAAGTTTATTATAAATAAAGAAGAGCTACAAGACACATTAAAGATATATGGACTATAGTCTTGTGCTCCCGGAAGGA
>CAZWWY010000049.1:0-3641 GCA_964637785.1 uncultured Candidatus Saccharibacteria bacterium | reverse complement strand
GGGCTGTGTTCTATGTCTTGCTTGTTTTTTAGCTCTATGCCTTGCTCTTTTAGCAATTGCTCATATTCTGCTCTCTCTAAGTTTTCTACCTCTATTAGCTTTTTGGCTATTGCGTCTAGCGCAGGGCGCTGCTCTGTTAGTATCGCCTTGGCTGTACTATATGCCTTATCTATAATCTTCTTTACCTCGGCATCTATCTTTGCACCCACCTCTTCAGAGTACTCCTTGGCCTTGGGCCCCATGCCAAAGAGCACCTCACCACCGTCACCCACGAGTGCCATTGGCCCCACGGCATCGCTCATACCCCAGCGCGTCACCATATTGCGGGCTGTATTTGTAAGTACTTGCAAGTCATTGCTTGGCCCAGTAGTGATATCACCAAAGATCTCCTTCTCTGCTATGTAGCCACCAAGAGAGACGGCTATATCTGCCTCAAACTCGCGCCTGCTCTGCATCTTCTTATCCTCATCTGGCAACTTGAGAGTATAACCCGCAGCGCGGCCACGACTGATGATGGATATCTTATGCACTGGGTCTGAGTACTCAAGTACACTAGCCAGAAGGGCGTGCCCCGCCTCGTGATAGGCTGTAATCTCCTTCTCTTTCTTATTTAGCAAGTGGCTCTTGCGCTCTGGACCTATGAGCACCTTCTCTATAGAGTTTAGTAAGTCTACTTGAGCCACCTTTTTACGCTTGCTGCTTGCTGCAAGTATGGCTGCCTCATTGGTTAAGTTTGCCAAGTCTGCCCCAGAGAAGCCCGGCGTACGGCTCGCTATAGTTTGTAGGCTTATGTCTTTCTCTCTCTTTTTCTTCTTCATATGCAATTGCAATATCTCCTCGCGAGCGTCTTTGTCTGGCAACTCTACCATCACTCGCCTGTCAAACCTGCCAGGGCGCAGCAAGGCAGGGTCTAGCACATCTGGCCTGTTGGTAGCAGCCATCACTATCACCTTAGTATTCGGCTCAAAGCCATCCATCTCTACAAGTATCTGATTAAGTGTCTGCTCGCGCTCATCATTACCCCCACCAAAGCCACCTCCGCGCACGCGGCCCACTGCGTCTATCTCATCTATAAAGATGATTGACGGCGAGTTCTTCTTAGCTTGGGCAAATAGGTCTCTAGTGCGGCTTGCACCTACACCTACAAACATATCTACAAACTCCGAGCCTGCAATAGAGTAAAATGGCACACCGGCCTCACCAGCCACTGCGCGCGCCAGTAGCGTCTTGCCGCATCCTGGTGCACCCATCAGCATCACGCCTTTGGGTATCTGTGCGCCGATATTTATAAACTTCTTTGGACTCTTGAGGAAGTCTACTATCTCCATCAGCTCGCTCTTAGCCTCTTTGGCTCCGGCTACGTCTTTAAATGTGACCTTACCATTTTTCTCATCTGGGTCTCTCAAGCGTGCCTTGGAGTTGCCAAAGGAGAAGGCCTTCATAGCTCCGCCCTTGGTAGCCTGGCGAGATATGTATATAATAATACCAAATATCAATAGAGCTGGGATTACTAATGGCGCAACTTGGCCAAACCAATACCTAAAGCCTGTAGGGTCTTTGAGCTCTACCTTTAAGGCTGCTAGCTCCACTGGAGTAACCCCATAATTAATAAAAGTGTCTATTATAGATACTCCGGCCTCCTTTTTTGACTCTTTTATCTCTTTATCTTCGCCTTCTGGCTTATTATACTCAATCTCTACCTTCTCTCCATACACTATTATGCTCTTAACATTACCAGCCTTAATATCTGTTACTAATTGTGACAATGCAATAATCTTATCTTCATCTGATAAGCGTTGCTTTTGTAAAGCTGAGTACCCACCAAATAGCATCACAAATACAACAGCAGTAATCAACATCTGTACCAACATGTCTTTAGGTCCAGGAGCCTGTTTGTTTTGTACTTTGCCCTTTTTATGTGCAAAAATCTTAAAAAGAGGCTTTTTTATAATTTTTTTGCTTATTTTTCGTACTTTTACTCGTTTTTTCATATGTTATAGTATTTTAATATGTTTATCTTATTGGCATAGCATTATTACATAGATTTGTGCTATAATCTAGCTATGTTTGATAGTTTAGCCTCACCTACATTCTTGTTTATGTTGCTATTCTCTATATTTGCCATATTTATGGTATATAGTGCAATCCTCATGTATCATTGGTTTAAGTACGCGATGAACACCACTGCTGCAACTGCAATATCTGTTGTATATATGAGCTCTGCTTTTGTTTTGTTTTTTATTATGATTATCGTATCTAGCTCTTTAATTTAGTATTATAATATTTTATTTTATGATTATGAATGGATTTAATGAAGATGAGCTAGACTTAGCCCCAGGAGAGGTGCTTGTAAGTGTAATGCGTAAGCATTGGTTTGTGCTTTTTGTAAGCATATTCCCTTATCTTATATTATTTGCTATACCTCCGGTGGTAATGGCCTTCGTACCGAGCTCTAGTGTAAGCACTGTTGGGCTTGTACTCGTCATCTTCTTTAGTGCATTGTGGATGCTGCTACTCTTGACGGCAATCTTTACATTATGGACGACGTACTACCTAGACCTATGGATAGTCACTAACCAGAGGATTATAGATATAGAGCAGAAGCGCCTCTTTGACAGAGAGATAAAGACACTACGCATGGAGACAGTGCAGGATGTGCAAGTAGATGTAGTTGGTATCTTTGAGACCTTCCTTGGTTTTGGTACTTTGCGAGTGCAGACTGCCGGCACAGGAGGCACAGACGCCAAGATAATCGGCATACCAGACCCAGGCACAGAGAGAGATATCATCATGGAGCAAGTGCGCCTGCTGCCTTAGTCTCTTATTTGCAAGGTTGGATGCTCTGTTGGCCGCCTCGCAAGCCGTCACAATCTATGCCTAATGCGTCTGTCACCAACCCCACAATGCCCCATACCGAGACCATTATTAGCAGCCCTATAACTCCATATATCATATGCTGCTTGCCCTTCTCTTTATGAGTTGGGTCTGTAGGATTAGCTATAAACTCGACCATCCCCCACATAAACACCAATAGCCCTGCTGCAAATAGCAGAGCTACTATGGGTTGGAATATCATCGCAGTAACCCCATCAACTATTTGTTGAGCAGTGGCGTTCATTTACAATATGACTATTTCAATTAATAGTTAGCTCTCGGTGCTCTACTACCAGTTCCACAACCACTACCTACACCACCTACACAAGGGCCTTTTAGAGTATTGCTCCCTCCAGTGTCTGTAGTGTCTTGCAACATCTTTACAAGTCCACCAAGAGATGCCATCACAAATACTGCCAAGATACCCATCATCATTATATTTAAGCCCTTGCCCTTATCTTCTCCTTCTTTAAAGAGGTACATAGCAAGCCCCCAAAAGAAGGCTATGATACCAAGAGTAATCAGCATTGGTACTAGCATATCAAGCCAATCTTTAACCGTGCCTAAAAACTCAGTAATACTCTTTGCCTCTGTCACAAATGGTACTACCATAAGCACAAATGCAGATGCGCCCAGTGCAGCCATCTTGCTTTTTGCTACATTTTTAATTTGTTTCATAATTTTATTTATAAATTTTAATAATTTCTAATATTACACTCTATTATACCCCTCCTACACAATAGCAGCAACTACCATGTGGACAACTC
>CAZWWY010000048.1:0-3687 GCA_964637785.1 uncultured Candidatus Saccharibacteria bacterium | reverse complement strand
GGCTTGCAGCACCTTATATGGGAGGTCTTTGACAACTCTCGAGATGAGGCCATGGGCGGCTTTGCTGATGATATAGAGGTAGCCCTATTGCCAGGCAACAAGGTACGCATAGCAGACAACGGCCGTGGTATACCAGTAGATAAACATGCTAAGACAAAGGTCTCTGCACTAGAGACAATCATGACGACACTGCACGCTGGTGGTAAGTTTGGTGGTGATGGATACAAATTCTCTGGAGGTCTGCACGGCGTGGGCATCTCAGTGGTCAATGCGTTGTCAGTACATGTACGAGCAGAGATACACCGCGATGGTGGGCGCTATGTACAAGAGTATAAGAATGGTGGCAAGAGAGTAGCCGCAGTGAAGAAGCTGGGAGCATCAAAGCTCTTTGGCTCTATCATCACCTTTGAAGCAGACCCACTCATCTTCCCTGAGATAGAGTACAACTTTAAGGCTATAGTAGACCACCTGCGCCAGCAAGCTTACCTAGTGCGCGGCATGCGTATTACTATTATAGATGCTAGAGAGTATGAAGGCGAGATTAAAGATACTGAAGTATTTTACTTACGTGAATTAAGTTTGGAGACACCTAGTCAAACATTTTATTTTGATGGTGGTCTTAAGAGTCTGATAGCGTTTGAAAATAGGCATCAAAAGCCTATGCATAAACGAATCTTCCATATAGAGAAGGAGCATAAAGCCCCAGAGGGTAGCGGTCAACAAGATGTGCAGGTAGAGGTAGCTCTACAATATGTAGATGATATATCTAGTAGAGTAGTAGCATATGCCAATAATATTTATACATCAGAAGGCGGTATGCATATCACGGGCTTTAAGACTGCTCTTACAAGGACTATAAACAACTTTGTAAAGAAGGCAAATATAAAAGGGATTGAAGGTAACTTTACCGGAGACGATGTGCTAGAGGGGCTTACAGTGGTAGTGAGCGTCAAGTTACAAGAGATACAATTTGAGGGACAGACTAAGGCCAAGCTTGGCTCAGTAGAGGCGCGCGGCGCTGTGGAGGCAGTATTCTCTGCGGCATTCGGCGAGTTTTTAGAGGAGAATCCAGGTGACGCCAAGGCTATCATCAATAAGTCTGTGCTTGCTATGCGCGCTAGGAAAGCTGCCAAGGCAGCCAAAGACTCTGTACTGCGCAAGGGTGCGCTAGATGGTATGACGCTGCCAGGCAAGCTCTCAGATTGTCAGGCGGGCACAACACCAGAGGATGCAGAGATATTTATAGTAGAGGGAGACTCTGCCGGCGGTACTGCCAAAGCAGGGCGAGACAGGAAGACGCAAGCAATCTTACCCTTGCGAGGCAAGATACTCAATGTAGAGAGGGCGCGCCTAGATAGGATGCTCGGCTCTGAGCAGATCAAGAATGTGGTGGTAGCACTCGGCACTGCCATCGGAGACACTTTTGATATTAGCAAACTCCGTTATCATAAGATAATAATTGCGACTGATGCCGATGTAGATGGTGAGCATATACAGACACTTATGCTTACACTCTTTTACCGATACTTCCGTGAGCTTATAGATGGGGGATTCTTATATATTGCCCAGCCGCCACTATATAAGATTAAGCAAGGCAAGAAGCATATAATGTTTATCACAGAGACAGAAAAGGTAGAGTATGAAAAAGAGAACGGCGTGGTAGATAGCTCTCACATACAACGCTACAAGGGTCTTGGAGAGATGAATGCCGAGGAGCTATGGGAGACGACCATGGACCCAGATGCTCGTATACTTAAGCAGGTGACAGTGGAGGATGGCAGAGAGGCCGACAGAGTATTCGACATGCTTATGGGCAAGGATGTACCAGCAAGAAAGGCCTTTATACAAAGCCATGCCAAAGAGGCGACTATTGATGTATAGGACATAATAAATAAAAAACACCTCCGATAGGAGATGTGCTTTATGTGGAGCCAAGGGGTATCGAACCCCTCTACTCGGATGATAAGCGCGAGTCCCTCACCGTGAGGTGGCCCCGTCTTGACTCCACCGCAAGAGTATAACATATGTAGATAGCAAAAAACTCGGTAAATACCGAGTTTTAAGGGTTCAATGGACCCGCGCTTATCATTACCAATATAATACTAGTTGGTATATAAAAGTCAAGCAATTTGCACTCTGTGGTACACTCTGATATAATGTACCACATGGTGATGAAGCATTACATAATAGTGGGGAATCGTAAGTATGAGTACATATTGGAGCCGAGCCGTAATCGTACAGAGCTTGTATGTGAAGGGGCTGGGATTAGCCAAAAATACTCAAACAGCGAGATACCCGCAGTACTTGCTAATTTACCAAGCATCATCATTAGCTTTAATGAGCTTGATGCAGGAGTGCAGAGCGAGGCACTGCGCTTCCGTGTGACTCCTGCAGAGAAAGAGCAAATAGCTCTAAGTGCGCAGAGTGCAGGATATGATAATATGTCGGCATATTTACGAGATAAAGTGCTAGACACATAAAATTATTAGAATTAAAATTATAAAGTTAACAAAAAACAACATGAGCAAAATATTAGGAATAGACTTAGGAACAACAAACTCAGCAATGGCAGTGGTAATGGGTGGTGAGCCAGAGATTATAGAGAATGCCGAGGGTGCGCGTACTACTCCATCAGTGGTGGCAGTGAGCAAGAGTGGAGAGAAGCTCGTCGGAGTGCTTGCCAAGCGCCAAGGAGTGACGAATCCAACGGGCACAGCCTATGGTGTGAAGCGCTATATGGGGCACAAATTTGCAGATAAGTCTGTGCAGGCAGACATTAAGAATGTCGCTTATGGACTAGAAGAGGGTAAGGACAAAGGCGTATTAATAAAATTAGGAGACAAGGAGTATCGCCCAGAGGAGCTCAGTGCCATGATATTGCAGAAGCTCAAGGCAGATGCCGAGGCTAAGACAGGTGCCAAGATTACTGAGGCAGTAATCACAGTGCCAGCATACTTCAATGATGACCAGCGCAAGGCAACTAAAGATGCCGGCAAGATAGCAGGGCTAGATGTAAAGCGTATTATCAATGAGCCTACAGCTGCAGCATTTGCATATGGATTCAACACTAAGAAAGATGAGCAGATAGCCGTATTTGACTTCGGTGGTGGTACATTCGATGTGTCTGTGCTAGAGGTGGCAGACGATGTAATAGAGGTCAAGAGCACAGACGGAGACTCAAATATGGGTGGGCGAGATATAGACCAAAGGATTATAGAGTGGATAGCTCAGGAATTTAAGAAGGATAGTGGAGTAAATGTAATGGGCGACCCACTTGCAGTGCAGAGGCTAGATGAAGCCGCAGAGAAGGCAAAGATAGAGCTCTCTACAGCGAGCGAGGCAGAGATTAATATACCATTTATCACTCAAGGTGATGATGGGCCAAAGCACTTAATGCTCAAGCTCACAAGAGCAAAGCTAACAGAGCTTGCACAAGAGTATATAGACAAGGCAATGGAGATAACAAAGCGTGCCATAGAGGCAAGTCCATTTAAGGTTGGTGATATTGATGAGATTATCCTTGTGGGAGGGCAGACTCGTATGCCAGCGATAGTAGACGCAGTGAAGGCGTACTTCGGCAAAGAGCCAAACAAGAGCATCAACCCAGACGAGGTAGTGGCACTTGGGGCAGCACTACAAGGAGGTATCTTACAAGGAGATGTTAAAGATGTACTCCTACTTGATGTA
>CAZWWY010000047.1:0-3706 GCA_964637785.1 uncultured Candidatus Saccharibacteria bacterium | reverse complement strand
TAGTAATCGTGAATCAGAACGTCACGGTGAATACGTTCTCGAGCCTTGTACTCACCGCCCGTCAATACAAGGGAGCTGGGAGTACCCTAAAGCCGTGTTTATCACGGACTACGGTAAATTCAGTGACAAGGTATAAGTCGTAACAAGGCACGGCTAGCGGAAGCTGGTCGTGGAATCAATCCAATCGGAATCCGTCGAGTATTGCGTACGCATACTTGACTTACTTGTCGATAATAACACTATTGTTATTGGGCAATTATATTGCACCTTAATCTATATATGACATTTGGGAAAGACCAATATAGCTCTTCGTAAGTGCAATAGTACAAGTTGCATGAAGAGCGGTGGACGAAACAAAAGGAAATATAATCAGTAAATTGTATATGTGTATCTATTTAATTTAATTGCAATAAACAACAAAAAACCACTTACCATCTCGGTAAGTGGTTTTTTGTTTGGAGATTCTTTTGAGGAGTGCCTTAAAAGTGATACACTTATGGCAATAGCAGTTATAGCATAGTTAAGGCTTTATCAGAAAATAAAATTATGAATACGAAAGGAACATTAACAGTAGCGGCCATCACTGCAATTACAGTAATAATTCTTACTGGCTATATTTTCTTAGATAAACCCCTCAAGATAGACGATGTTGGCATAGAAACAGCTACTTATGAAGTTGTTAACAAGTCAGATATAGATAGTAATACAGTCGAAGTATCTAAAGACAATACATTTCAGTCAGATATTGCAAATATACAGGGTGATATACCCAATGGCTGGTATAAAATTGAATCTAAAAATGTAATGCAGCCAGTAGTCGGTGGTAATATTATACTTAGTATGGCAAATTCAGATAGCTCATGCATTATGTCATATGTACAAGATGTAAATAAATACATACCGAAGCCGTGGCAGCAGATATCTCATGGAGAGCGCATATTTAGTAAAGAGTGGCAGATTGATAGTAATTGGATGGCGCCACCATCGGCAGGCATAACTACATATCAAAATAAACGCACCCCACTAAATGGCGAGGTGCGACTCGGATTTCTTAGTCGTAAGCATGCTGCCATCGTATTATTTAATCCTCAAGGCGGTACAGTGCAAGACTCCTGTAGTAAGGATATGGATGTATTGCTAAAGAGTTTAAAGACATATATAAACACAAAAGAGCTTACTAATGAGTCAGAAGGTATTATAAAAATGGGAACTGTAGGAGGAGATTATGATGGAAGCAGGCGCTCTGTATTAAAGTTTTCTCCATTTCCTACTGATAATGACGAAGATCTTTATGCTAAGTGGTATGGTGTCGCAGGGTCTAGTGGACTAGAATCTTATAAAGATATATTTGTATATAAGAATAAGCTAATTCAAATAAGTGGCGACTTTCAAAATGAAGCACGCATTGTCCAATACGACCTTTTAACACTACGCGCAACTGACATAATCGCACCTAATGACAATGAATATATTATAAGTATGTATATTACTGGAGATACTTTATATTATTTAACAACTCAGTTTAAAAGTCGTTTTTGCTTAGACAAGGGTCCATGTATGAGCGCATTACATAAATATGACCTCTCTGAGAGATCAAAAGAGACAGGAAGAATAGTAGCAGGAGACATTAAGGCAGATAGGATACTAGGGTACTCACTGCTTGATGGAGTACAGGGTGGACATGTCGTGTATCTCTCTGGAGGTTATGGAGACGCTGGGTGTGCCACTGCGTATTTTAATAAATATATAAATATGAATGGAGTGGGAGAGAACACTCTTGTTAATATGGGTAATTATAGTGGGTGTGTTGGTGAAGGTGATGGGTATAAAGACTTGAGTGGCACATATGACTCTATAAAAAAGATGACTGGCAAGATGGTAGATATGTCATCTGAAGTAGAGGTATTAAGGGGAGGTATACTTAGTCCAAAGTTCTCTGATGAGAAGGTTAGATATGGTGCAAAGTTTATCTTTCAGGCCAGATAATAAGTGTTCTAAATGTTCATTTTGCAAGTTTTTTACTTAGGAGTATAATAACTATTATTAGTATCATAACTATTTGCCTATGCCTACTCAAAATCAACAACAAAATCAAGATGAAAATGTCTTAGAAAAATATGGCACAGACTTCACTGCTCTAGCCAAGGATGGTAAGCTGGATCCGGTAATAGGCAGAGATGAGGAGGTGCGTCGTATGATGCAAGTGCTCGCTAGGAGACGTAAGAACAATCCTGTGCTTATAGGCGAGCCGGGAGTCGGCAAGACGGCAATTGTTGAAGGGCTCGCACAGAGGATAATAGCCGGAGATGTACCAGATAGCATAAAGGACAAGAAGCTCTTAGGTATAGAGATGAGTAGCTTGATAGCGGGGGCTAAGTTTCAGGGAGAGTTTGAAGAGCGCTTGCAGAAGCTCTTAGAAGAGGTGGAGAAGGCAGAGGGGCAGATAATCCTCTTTATAGATGAGCTACATACTATAGTTGGCGCAGGCAAGACAAGCGGAGCACTCGATGCAGCAAATATGCTTAAGCCGATGCTCGCCAGAGGGCAATTGCATATGATAGGGGCTACGACTCTTGAGGAATATAGGCAATATATAGAGAAGGATCAAGCCCTTGAGAGACGTTTCCAGCCAGTGTATGTGGGTGAGCCAAGTGTTGATGATACTATTGCAATATTGCGCGGACTTAAAGAGAAGTATGAGATACATCATGGGGTACGCATTGCAGATGAGGCACTCGTTGCTGCTGCAAAGCTCTCTGATAGATATATCTCAGATAGATTCTTGCCTGATAAGGCCATAGACTTGGTAGATGAGGCAACAAGTGTACTAAAGACAGAGGCAGAGAGTATGCCGGCAGTCTTAGATAGTGCAAATAGAGAGATAGCCCGCCTAGAGATAGAGAAAGAGGGTATTAAAAAAGAGGGCAAGAATGGTAAAAATAAGGAAAAGATATCAAAACTAGAAGAAAGAATTAAAGAGTTAAAGGCAGAGAATAATGAGGAGCTCAAACAATGGGAGATAGAGAAGCAGGCACTAGCCAAGCAAAAAGAGCTTGCAGAGAAGATAGATTACTTGCGCACAGAGCTTGAGCAATATCAAAGAGAGGCTCAGTATGAGAAAGTGGCAGAAATTCAATATAATAAAATCCCACAACTTGAAAAAGAGATTGCACAAGAGCAAAAAGCATTAGATGCAATCCCAGAGAATAAAAGAATGATAAGAGAAGAAGTCCTTGAAGAAGACATAGCAAAGGTGGTAGCACGGTGGACTGGCGTGCCAGCCGAGCGCCTTGTAGAGGCAGAGGTAGATAAATTAACCAAGCTTGAAGATGAATTACAAAAGCATGTAGTAGGGCAGAGTAAGGCTGTTAGTGCAGTGGCGCGTGCAGTGCGTCGTAGTCGTGCAGGGCTCAAGAGTCATGAGCGACCTATTGGCTCATTTATGTTCTTAGGGCCCACAGGGGTTGGTAAGACAGAGCTTGCCAGAGCCTTGGCACTTGAACTGTTTAATTCAAAGCAGGCGATGGTGAGGATAGATATGAGCGAATATATGGAGAAGCATTCTGTCTCAAGACTTATCGGTGCGCCTCCGGGATACATAGGGCACGATGAGGGTGGTCAGCTTACTGAGCCGGTACGCAGGCGTCCATACAGCATCGCAGCTGGAGTTATTGGTCGGCATCTCATTAATGAACCTGGGATATAC
>CAZWWY010000046.1:0-3752 GCA_964637785.1 uncultured Candidatus Saccharibacteria bacterium | reverse complement strand
CTAAGAAGTTTCCTGCACGATGAGATTTATAGTCGCAAAGCTCCTTAAATCTCTACCGCCCACTTCGCCCCACTATACACCACCCACCCCCACAATGTAAAATAAGTTATCCACAATGCCACATAATGTAAAACCCACGCTTCCCGTTGGGTGCACAAGTTTGTCAGTATAATATCTACCTAAAACACTTCTTATACCAAAGCACAGCTATTTGGATTGTAGATATTACCAGATTTGTAATTATTTATTGCAATGTCTGTGGCCTCAAACATATGCTCTGGTAATTCAGTATCAATATTGAACCATTTCCACTCAACACATTTATCAGGCTCGCAAACTCTCGGTTCACCACCATCATAATTTGCTTTGACACTTATGTTTAAATAGTGCTTACCATCCGACTTAATATATCGCATCTCATCTGCTACAGAGATAAGCTTAAAGTCTTCTACATCAAGACCTGTCTCCTCCTTTGTCTCTCGCTGAGCAGTCTCAAAGATAGTGTCACCAAACTCTAAGTGACCTCCGGGGAAGCTCCACTCCCCAGCACCGTGTGAGCCTTGCCTAAGACCTAATAGTACATCATTATTCTTATTTAATATCATCACGCCTATGCCGACTCTTGGGCGCTTCTCTTTGCCATCTTTATTTTTCTCCATTTTAATTTCACTTGCCAGAGTTAAAAGTCTCGAAGGCTCTGAGGATTTCTATAGGGAGGGCAAAGACTACTGTGTTGCTCTGGTCTGAGCTTAGGTCATTGAGCGACTGCAGTGTGCGGAGGTGGAGTGCACCGGGGCTGCCACTTAGCACCTTGGCTGCCTTCGCCATGTTCTCTGCGGCCATTACCTCTCCCTCGGCCTTTATTATCACTGCCCTCTTCTCTCGCTCGGCCTCGGCTTGCTTGGCTATGGTACGCTCCATGTCTTCAGGGATTATCACGTCTTTGAGCTCTACGTTGTCTACCTTGATACCCCAATCGTCACTTGCCTCATCCACAACTTTGCGTATGCGTTGACTTATCTCCTCTCTGCCACTGAGCAGCTCATCAAGCTCTACCTCGCCTACCGCATTGCGCATAGTAGTCTGAGCTAGCTGCGAGACAGCGTAAAAGTAATCTTCAACATTAAGTATCGCCTTGCTGGCATCTGCAACCTTGTAGTAGATTACGGCATTCACTCCTATTGAGATATTATCTTTGGTGATGGCATGCTGCTGTGGTACGTCTACTGCCTTTACTCGCATGTCTACCTTACTCATACTCTGGAATACTGGGACAACGATGCGCCACCCAGGCTCTTTAATACCAGTGAACTTGCCCATGGTAAACATGACACCACGCTGGTATTGGTTAATCTGCCTCACAAACGCTACTAAAACAACTATTGCAATTGGTATTAATGTAAAGAGTTCCATAATAGATTATATAAATTGATAATGCTTATTAATAAGAGTACACTGTTGGCTAAAATATATCAAGGAGAGTCGAGGGAGAGTGATGTGTAGAGCAACATCAAAAGGCACCTTACGGCGCCTTTGTGAGATGTTTGTTGTAGTTTTCCGCTACAAGTCAAAAGTGTCTAGTAGTACTTTCGCGGCAATAAGTAGATGAGGGGATCAACCTGCACCCAGCATGCGGAAACACGCCTTGATAACCAAAGAGATATGAGTCTAAACAAAAAGTTGTTTCACCAACTTGACTCGCAACACACCCCTTTTGTTTATGGTGATAAAGTCATAATGCATTACAACACATCAAGAATAAACAGACCGAAAGAACAGATGTACGGTGCTTACTATCTTCACTATGCTTATAAAGGCTATAGCTATCATCCTAAGACATGTACGATTACACGAGTGTCCTTTTATTATAAACAGTATGAGCGAATAAGCAAAACCAATTTGGCACAAAACTGTGCATAACTATTTTATGATAGGCAGTATGCTGCCATTGCCACCTATGCCGCCTGCTAAGTCGTATACTTTAGTAAAGCCGAGCTCTTGCATCATGTGCAGTGCTTGCCCAGAGCGATTGCCACTCTGGCAATATATAAAGTACTGTATATCCTTATCAAGTTCGCCCAGCTTGGTAGCAAAGTCTGCAGAGTAAAAGTCTATCAGCTCTGCACCTTTATAATGTCCCGATGCATACTCACCTGCAGTACGCACGTCTATCAATCTCGCATCACCACCTTTGGCTGCAAGCCATTTCTGTACGAACTCTTCACTATGTATCGTCCCTAATACCAAAGTATCTCCATCATCTATCTCTCTAAATAGTGCCTCTGCCTCATCAATCTGTATAAACTTACCATCCGGCCCAGCCACATATATATCATCATTGGTGAAGTTAAACTTATACACCCCGGCAGCCAATACTAACAATGCAATTGCCACAACACCCATAACTATCCACTTAATACACATAATTTTATTTTTTAATTTCACTTTATTAAAGTAACTGCACCATCTTCTACAAAAATAGCCTGCTGGTCTGTTAAGCTTACAACTTGGTAAGATACTGATTTGCTAAACTTCTCAATCTCGTCAATTGACTCTTGATTAAAATGAGGATTGATTGCAGTCGAGATTAAGTTTAAACCGCTTGTATCTTCCATATTCACATCATTAGCATCACCACCAGTGCCATATCCTGCAATTTCAATATCTGGACCGGGTATGATACTACCAGCACTTACACCTACATACAGACCTCCTTTATTTACAAAATTAATTAGCATCTTATCAAAATGATTCTTTTTCATTTCATCAAAAATAAGATAGGTGTTACCCCCACAAACATAAACTGCATCGAATGTGTCCATTTCCTCCTTTTGGATTTGTCGGTCAATTCTGTAAGTTATAATATCCTTAACCCCCAAATCTTCCAGTTCTTTTTTAGATGCATCTATATAAAATTGTTCTTCATCTGTCCGAGCGCTAGTTACCATTAATACCTTGGCCTTATTTGCAGGCTTACCTAATTCACTTAAAAAGACTTTAGTGATTTTCTCATTTAAGAACCCAGCCGAAGTCAAAAGTAATTTTGTCATAATTATATTATTTACTATTATTTCCCCAATCCTTCTAACACCTGTGCATTTGGTAATTGCGCCAAGAAGCGACCTGACACAACAAGCTTTGACTCGCGCTTGCCGCTGCCTATTATTACATACTCTGAGTCTGCTACGGCCTTGTCTATAAGTATAGGCCACTCTGCCGGCAGGCCAACTGGCGTGATTGCTCCATACTCCATACCAGTCTCTTCAACCGCCTTATCCATAGGAGCAAACGATACTTTGCGTGCACCAAGTGTCTTCTTTGCCAGCTTGTTGACATCAGCGCGAGTACTGCCGAGCACCACACATGCTGCTAGCCACTCTCTATCTCCCCTCTTAGCTTTTAAGATTACGCAATTGGCCGCTTGCTCCATACCCACCTTATAATGCTCACAAAACTCTGCCGTATCAGAAAGAGCGGGATCTATCTCTGCCACTCCAACCTCATCTACACAAGTCATACCTTGCAAAAAATCACTAACAATGGGCGCGAGCAACTCGGTACACTCAGTAGTGTCAACAATCTCAAGTGTTCCTAATTTTATGTTCATAATTATAATATATTTATCTAGCAGTATATCACAATCTTTGCTTGCGCTATATAAAATCTAATGTAAAATGGCGCGTACCAATATAAAGGCATATTGGGCCAGTAGCTCAGTTGGCTAGAGCGCCTCATTTGCACTGAGGAGGCCG
>CAZWWY010000045.1:0-4094 GCA_964637785.1 uncultured Candidatus Saccharibacteria bacterium | reverse complement strand
ACAAAACCAATCCTATAATAAGGTTATGCACAATTACAGGGGTGACAGGATTCGAACCTGCGACACCGGCCTTTGGAGAGCCGTGCTCTAACCAACTGAGCTACACCCCTATGCTGCAGTATAATATCACAGATTTGTTACTTCTTCATCTCCTTGTGCTCCACCTTCTTCTTGCATCTAGCACAATATTTACCTAGCACTAGCCTCTCTAGATTCTCACCTTTGATGCGGCGAGTTGTGCGGTAGTTTATCTCTTTGCACTTGGTGCATTGAAGCTTTTTTATTTTATCTTGTGACATAATCGTATATTATTGTGTGCGGTAGTATAGCGTAAATCTTATGATTTGCAATAAGACTATATAGATAATGGTACAGAGAATACGTTAGTTGTCTCACTATTATTAGTTGGAGGAGATGTGGTATCACGTAACTCATCATAGAAATCTGACCCTGGATATGGAGCACTAATTTGATCATTGTCATCTACTCCGGCTGGTGGCTGTCGTGTAAAATTAGGGTCATTACATACCAGCTCATTCCACTTGCCAGTACCTACTCCTGTTGCAAGTTTATCCATTATCGCATCTACTATCAGCCACGCAGCGAGTATAGCAATAGTGCCAAATATCACCCTACGGAAGATAAGCCACGCCTTAGATATATTAGCCGGCTTACCATTATTAGTAAGGAAGAGGAACCCAGCATAAGTAAACATAATAGCCGCTAGCATCACTGCAAGATATATAGAGTATTGTACAAGGTTGCCTATAAGTTTAACCAGTTGACACCAGTTGCAAGCTTGGCTGCCGTCTGCACCTACCCCTAGGCACGGCACTATTCTACCCTCTAGGCTTTGCTCTGTCTTTAATGTTTGTGCATTGGCCACATCTATACCCATCAGCATGCCAGAGGTTAATGGCACGGCAAACACAGCAATGAGCAACAATGTACCTATAAATACTCTCAACTTCATTGTTGCTAATAATACCATACAAGTGTAAAGTATCTATATGACTACTGAGCATAAGATACACATAATGAAAGATGGCGAGCCTGTACTAAAGCAAGTAGCTAAAGATGTACCTGTGGCAGAGATTACAAGTGTCAAAGTGCAGCAAGTGCTTGCAGATATGACTACAGCACTCGCAGAGCAGCACCGCTTTGGCGTGGCTATTGCTGCGCCACAGATAGGGGTTGGGCTACGCATCTTTATTGTGGCGAGTAAGGTCTTTGCTAATAGGAAGAAGATGGCCGGAGAAAAGCTAGATACTAATGAACCAAACCAAATATTCATCAACCCCAAAATTCTAAGAACATCAAAGAAGATGCAACAATCGCATGAGTCTTGCTTGTCTATACAAGGCAGGCCAATTGAGCGTGGCCCTGATGTGGCTGGCATAGTAGAGCGCCCAGAGAAGGTCACTATTGAGTATTATGATGAGCAAGGGCATAAACAACAGCGTGGTACAGGCGGCTTCTTAGCGGCAATCTTCGACCATGAGATAGACCATCTTAATGGTGTGCTATTTATAGATAAAACGATAGATGAGTGGGAGATAGATGAGAACTTTAATAAAGTGTCGTAAAGTATAAAGTACAAGGTATTAAAAAACGCCTCGAACCAATCTTTATTTATGCACCACTTCTGCTACACTAACCATCATGATACTCACAATAGATACATACATAAACTCTATTATGCCACTCTTGCATAATTCTTTTACTAATCCCTTTTTTATTACTATCACTACATTATTTAATGCTGAGGTATTCTTGTTTTGGTTCTTGCCTTTGTTAGCACTCTTGGCGTATAAGAAGCAGTACTTTGCGGCGAGTCTTCTGTTCTTTGGCTTAGCTTGTGTGCAAGTTATAAAGACAATACTAAAGTACCTTACTGATAGCCCGAGGCCAGAGAATATATTTGATATCTCTGTGCATGGCTCTAGCTTCCCTAGTGGGCATGCTGCTACTGGTGTATTTTTCTTTATTGCCTTATATTATTTATTGACTCCATACATGGCTACTATAGGCAAATCGTGGCGCAGAGCGATACAAACATCGCTAGTCTTTGGTATGATTGCTGTGCCCTTCTCTCGTCTATTTACTCAAGTGCACTATATGTCTGATGTGATAGCGGGAGTGCTCTTGGGTATCCTAAGCTTCGCTCTTACACTCTTTGTACTTACTAAACTTAAAAATACTTATGGATATTAACGATACTAAAATCGTATTCTTCGGCAGCTCTGAGATGAGCGTATACGCCTTTGAGGAGCTGCTTACAGCAGGTGTAGTACCTGCACTTGTAATTACTGCTCCAGATGCCAAGGCAGGTCGTGGGCGCAAGCTCACTCCACCACCAGCGAAGGTGTGGGCTGATGAGCAGGGCATTGACGTGCTGCAGCCTACTACTCTAGACGCCGGCTTTGTAGCCGAGCTGAGCAATACTGAGTGGGATGCCTTCATAGTGTTTGCTTATGGTAAGATATTGCCACAAGCCCTGCTAGACGTGCCGCATAAGGGCACTCTCAACATACACCCATCAATGCTGCCGCTACTCCGCGGCCCATCACCGGTGCGCAGCGGCATAGCGCATGACGAGCGCGAGAGTATAGGCATCAGCATTATAGAGTTAGACGCAGAGATGGACCACGGCCCGATAGTGGCGCAGGCTAGCATTGAGCTTAGCGAGTGGCCAATGCAAGGCAGACTGCTAGACACGATGCTCAGCCACGAGGGTGGTAAGCTACTGGCCGAGGCGCTGCCGCTGTGGCTGAGTGGCAAGGTCTCTCCAGAGGAGCAAGAGCATGAGGCAGCCACATATTGCAACTTTATACAAAAGAGTGATGGTGAGCTGCTAGAGACTGATAATGACTATGAGAAGTATCTTAAATATTGTGCCTATGACGGCTGGCCGGGTACCTTCTTCTTCAACTCAGATAATAAACGTATCAAAATTACAGAGGCTCACCTAAGCCCAAGTGGTGAGTTTATAATAGACAAGGTTATCCCAGAGGGCAAAAAGGAAATAGTCTATACGCCACTAACACAGATGTAATAGCAAAATACAGTGAACCTTCAGAAATTATATGTTATGTCTGTGTGATATTACTACTCGCCCATCCGCAGCATGCGCTTTATCATCCTACTACCCTTGCGCAGCAAGTTGCGGTCTTTTGCCTTGCTCCTGCTGAGCCTGCGAGCTAGGTCATCTCTTGCGCCATCTATAGCCGCCATCATCGTAGAGCCATGCCCCACAGCGTGCATGTCTATCTTTCCTGCTATTGCCACCATGTCTACTCTATATACATCGCCACTCACATGCTTAGCGTCTTCAGAGAACTCCACATCAAAGCGCACATTGCTAGGGTCATTGCCTAAGAACTTGATAAGACTATTCGCCTTTGTCTCTGCGTACTCGCGCACATCATTGCTAATATCTGCTCCTTTTGTCTTAAAGTTTATACTCATATTATTCTTATATATTAAACTTATAATTCTCTATACATTATACCCCCAGCACGCAACCAAGGCGAGAGTATACCTGTGGGTATCTACACTTAGAAGCTCAGCTTCTAAGTGTTCCTCATATGCATCACCCAAAAGTTACGCTTGTACTTATAAAAAGAGGACCGGATTAGAGTCAGTCCTCTAATCCGGTCCTTTCTCAAGACGATTGCGTATCTCTCGTGGCAGCTCTGGGATACAATCTTCACAGTAGCCAAGCTGCGTCTCAGAATCCATGGCCAACAAGTCATGGTGTGTTAACTCGGCACATGGGCCGTCGCATGTTGAGGCATACTCGTTGACAACCTCCATAATACGACCCTCAATAGTATCACAAGTATCACATGTCCCACATAGTTGACAATCTTTACAGTGCATATTCTCCCAACCAGAGCAATACGGCCCAAGAGTGGTCTGCTCGTACCAAGTCTTTTCATTGGTCATAACCAGTATCCCTTGTTGTGAAATTGTTACAATCTATCAATAATTTTGCACTATTACGTCACATTGTCAATCAAAGCTTTATCACACAAGCCAAAACAAAAAGCCTCGGTAATTCAACGAGACTTTTTGTTTAAGACAGTTTCATA
>CAZWWY010000044.1:0-4222 GCA_964637785.1 uncultured Candidatus Saccharibacteria bacterium | reverse complement strand
GCGCAAGCTTAACTTTATAACTAACAGATGGAAGATGCAGGAGATAGTCGCAGCCACAATAGCGACGCAGATAGCAGTGAGCCCTCTCCTACTTTATTATATGGGTGAGTTAAGTACGATAGCCTTATTAGCAAATATACTTATTTTACCATTGGTGTCTATGGCTATGTTTATGACATTCCTCACAGGAGTATTGGGCATATTGTCAGGTGTAATAGCTACACCGTTTGCTTATGTTGCATATGCGTTGCTGGGTATTATTATAAGTATAGTTGAGCTTTTAGCAGAGCTACCCTTTGCAACAATAATTGCACAACAATTTAGTATCTGGTGGATAATAGTAGCTTATGTAGTAATGGGAGCTCTAGTTGCAATCTTTAAATCGAGCAGCGATAACGTCCCAATTTATATTAGATAGGTAGGCTTCTATATACTGCATCTTCTCTGCTGGAGTATAATCAACCATAAAGGCGTGCTCCCACATGTCTAGTGCAAAGAGTATTGGTAGACCGCCAAGCTGGCCGAGCTCGTGGTCGCTGACCCATGCTATGACAGGCACTTGTGCTACGGCATCCCAGTAGAGCACCGTCCACCCGATGCCGCGGCTCATGGCTGTCATTGAGAGCCCTTTTATAAAGCCGTCAAATCCTCCTAATTTCTCACCTAGCATCTTTGCAAAGCCGCTCTCCGCATCAAGCTCTTGCACACCTCCCTCTAGCTGCTCAAAGTAGTACTCATGCATACGCATGCCATTAAACTCAAAGCCGAATCGGCGGCTTAGCTCAGTCATCGCATATGAGTTGTCTGTGTCAGTGCCACACAAGCTCTTTAATTGCTCTCGCATCTTGTTTACATATGTCACATAGCCATTGTAGAGTCCGAGGTGTACTTCTATCTGCTTAGCAGAGAGCCCTGCGAGCTCTGCTGGTAAGTTAAATTCTTTTGCTGTGTAAGTATGCATCATGTTTATTATATTTAGTCTTTTGTATATCTAGATTATACAGTATATTTATACCTAATGCAGGAGATGGGTAAACAAAAAGTGCTTTGGATAATTATGGTGGTGCTGGCCCTGGTCACTTACCTTGTGTGGAATGGACTTTATGCCGTACAAGATAATAGCTCGCTGACAGTCGCATTCTTAGATGTGGGGCAGGGCGATAGTATCTTTATAGAGTCGCCAAGTGGCGTGCAGGTGCTTATAGATGGTGGGCCTAGCGGCCCACTGATGTTGCGTAGGCTTAGTGATGTAATGCCGTTTTATGACCGTACTATAGACATGGTGGTGGCTACACACCCAGATACAGACCATATCGGCGGGCTTATAGATGTGCTTAAGAGATTTGAAGTGAGTCAGATACTGCGTCCTGGCGTTGGGCATGATGCACCTGCCATAGACTCGCTACTCTTAGAGATAGCCAAAGAGGAGAATAGTGGAGCCATAGAGACATTGGCCCGCCGCGGGCAAGTATATGACTTGGGGCAAGGTGAGGCAGGTAGGGTAGAGCTGCATATCCTCTTCCCAGACAGAGAGGTGAGTGATGTAGAGAGTAACTTGGCCTCAGTGGTGGCGAGGCTTGTGTATGGAGAGACGAGCATGCTGCTCACTGGCGACTCGCCCAAGGCGATAGAGAAGTACCTGGTGAGCCTAGCCGGCAGGGACTTAAAGAGTGACATCTTAAAGCTCGGGCACCACGGCAGCAAGACGAGTAGTACAGAGAGTTTTTTAGGTTTCGTAAGTCCACAGTGGGCAATAGTCTCAGCAGGGGCAAACAATCGGTATGGTCACCCACATAAAGAGGTGATGGACAAAGTAACCCGATTCAAAATCACCCCGCTGAGCACGGCTCAGCGGGGCACAATAATATTTAAGAGTAATGGAGTTGAGTGGCGCTTGGTTGAATAATCTCACTGTAGCAATATTTTGTATGTGTCTATTAATAGACACATAGCATGTGTACTTAAGAGTACATATAACAAATAAGGCAAAACGTAAGCCCAGCAGAAAATATTTTCTGCTGGGCTGTAAGATCGTATTCCGCTAGTTGTTCATTACCGCGCTAACGATTGCGTACATCTCAATGAAGAGGCTGGTATTATTGGAGATGTCGGACATCGCGTGGTATCGGTTGTATATAATGATGTTTTTTTGTACACCACACGCGAGAGTAAGGCACAAGGCCTCATCAACTTGTTCCGGAAATCCAGAGAACGATATAAATCCAGCGCCGCCCAAGAGGCGTACCGCACCACCCCACTTGTTGAGTTTGGGATTTCTTGACTGCCAGCTCAGATGATGCTCAGATAGAACGCATAATCTAGTGGCCTTTTCGCGTGAGAAGTCGATATATTTTTGCAGCTTGCTATCATCAGGTGCGCCGATGCGGATATGCACAAGCATGCGATTCTGCGAGTCACTGATGTAAAGATAGCCGCCAGTACGACCATCCCCAATCTTTTCTGCAATCCGTGGTCCCACCACGATAGCTCTACTTGCTAGGCGATTAGCCTGCGTCACTGTAATATCGGTCATGTTGTCTCTCCAATTGCTAAGAGGCACAGTTGCCCCAAGTTACAATTTCTTAGTCCAAAAAGAAAATACCACACAGGGCGTGGTAAGTCAATGATTTTTGAGATATGTGGACTAGTATTATAACAATCCCGCGTCTTTCAGCACCTTATATGCACCATTCTTGTTTATATTTTTGATTGCGCGTGTTGAGAGTGTTAGGCGTTTGGTGATACCAAGCTCTGGGATAAAGATACGTTTCCTTTGTAGATTCACATGGCGACGACGCTTACCACAAGGTAAGTAAAAGTCAGCACGGAAGTTGTTTCTACGTACTCCGCCTACTTGTGATGATTTACCTGTTATTGGGCATGTCCTACTCATATTGGCGCTGAGTTTAGCATAATGTTATACTCTGTGCAAACAAATTTTACTATGCAAAAGACCAAAAAGAAGACTATTGTATATATAGATGGCGCAAACTTGCATTTTGCTGCAAAGGCACTTGGTATAAATATAGACTATGGTCGATTATATATTTGGTTATCTGATAATTTTAAGACAGAGGATATCTATCTATTCAGCGGATTCATAGAGAAGAATAAAGAAATATATGATAATTTAGTTAGAATAGGCTTTAAACTGATTTTTAAAAAGACACTAAAATCTAAAGGTAAAATAAAAGGTAATTGTGATGCGGAGTTGGTGTTAGCCGCTAGTATAGATATAGTACGTAACAGCATTAAAGAGATTGTGCTTGTGTCTAGCGATGGCGATTTCGCATGCTTATTAGAGTTTGCTAAGAGCGAGGGCGTGGGTATATATGTAGTGTCACCGTCTAGTAAGTTGTCATTTTTAATAAAAACATTAAACTTACGCATTACTTATCTTAAAGATATAGTGACCTTGATTGAGTATAAAAGCGAAAAGGCCCCCGACGTGCACCAACACTCGCAAGGGCCCTCCTCATAGTTGTGCATATATTATACAAAAATGCTAAGATAAGTCAATAAGTTATGAGCATAGATACAATATTCCAAATTATTATACTCATATTCTCTGTAGTTGTGCATGAGGTGAGTCATGGCACCATGGCGTATTATTTGGGAGATATGACGGCTAAGAGAGCGGGGCGGCTGACGCTCAACCCATTGCCACATATAGACATGATGGGCTCTGTGATATTACCAGCACTTATGGTCTTTACTCACTCCCCGATACTCTTTGGCTGGGCCAAGCCAGTGCCATACAATCCATATAACTTGCGCAAAGGCGGCCGCTGGGCCGAGACTCTGGTGGCCTTTGCCGGCCCGGCTAGCAACTTTGCCCTGGCTATCATTGTAGGCCTTGCAATGCGCTTTGGTATTGTGCCGAGTGAGGCATTCAGCCTTGCTTTTATGGCTGTATTTATAAACATACTCCTCGGCATATTTAACCTAATACCGATACCGCCACTTGATGGCTCTAAGGTGCTGCCGAGCTTATTGCCACGCACGCTCGCTGCACAATACGAGCAGCTCACGGCAGTCTTTAACAAGAGTCCAATGTTAGGCTTTGGTGCTGTGATAGTCATAGTGATGCTCCTGGGCTCCACCTTTAGCACCCTAATCCTTACAATAGCAAAAGCAATAATTGGTATGTAGCCTTGCACAGCAGAGACTTCTGTGTATAATACTGCCTACCTAAGTCCTGATTAGCAGAACCAATGGGCAT
>CAZWWY010000043.1:0-4611 GCA_964637785.1 uncultured Candidatus Saccharibacteria bacterium | reverse complement strand
TAAAATACTTGACATATAGCAACAAAGGTGCTATAATATGCGCGTTCAAGAGGATGTACATAGTACAATCGTTTGGACTGTTCTTTTACATCTCGATTTGTTAATATGGCTTCATGGTTGTGTTAATGTGCTCAATAAGTACGTAAGTTAGTGCTTATTTACCTATTGAGCATATTAACCGCTCACAAATTCACATTTTTTTGAATGCTGGCGCAATTCGTGTCAGCACAACTGGAGAGACTATCATGAAAAAGCTTATCACAATTGCTACCATCATCACCGCCCTCACCGCAACCACCGCCATCGCCGCCACGCCCGCACAGCGGGCAAAAGGACTTGTCCAGTGCATGACAGCGCTGGACATGCACAAAGCGCCGGACGGCATCCGCGCCGGCACGCCGGCACGGATTGCCGCCATTAAGGCGGGGGCAGACTACGGCCTGCTCCCGCTGTGGCGAGTGAGGGGCAAAAAGAAGTCCCTGACAGGCATTAAGGCCTGGTTGGCCGATGCCTGGAGGGGTGACCCTGATATCAGGATCTGCCTCAAGAAAGGAGGATTTATCAAATAACAAGTCGGGTTAGGGCGAGTCAGTGTATCTTAAAAAGATCACTTGACTCGCCCTTTCTTATGTAGAGCTATTGACATAAACTATGATGTATGGTATGATAGCAAGTATTAGAAGATAAAAGTTGTTAAAAATTATAAAAATAGCGTATGACAAATATTATTAATGCAAATAAGATACTGATTAGCCTAGTACTGTCTCTAGGCATGGTGTTTGGTATAACAACTGTAGCCACAGCTACAGAGTGGGATAACTACGACTCAACAGACTATGGGTCATATGACTATGGATCTACAGACTACGGAAGTTATGATTATGACTATGATAGCACAGATTATGGCGCTTATGATTATGGCTCAACAGACTATGGTGCATATGACTACTCTAGTACGGATTATGATTATGGTAGTGTAGATTATGGATCTACAGATTATGGAAGTTATGAAGATTATTGGTCTACAGATTATGATAATTATGACTATGGATCTACAGACTATGGTTACTCAGATTATGGTAGCATAGACTACGGAAGTTATGATTATGACTATGATAGCACAGATTATGGCGCTTATGATTATGGCTCAACAGACTATGGTGCATATGACTACTCTAGTACGGATTATGATTATGGTAGTGTAGATTATGGATCTACAGATTATGGAAGTTATGACTATGATAGCACAGATTATGGTTATGCAGCCAGCTTTGTGCCGTCATATGCGTCTGCATATAGCAACGCTAATGCCAGTGCACGTGCTAGTAGCTCTGGTTCGGGAGGTTCATTTAACTTCTCTCCGCGTATCTCATACTCACCCAAGACATCTAATAAGTACGTATATAACAGCCCATCATATGTAAGGCCAACATACCCAACACAGCCAGTGCAGCCTATAATCATCAACCCAGCGCCGGCGCCTGTGGCCAGCCAGCCGATTAATATTGTAAATAACAATGTTAACAATAATGTAAATACCAATACCAACACAGTGCCAACATATGTAGCACCAGTTGCAGTACAGCCAATAATTATGCCAGTACCAACAACTACAACGCCTCAGTGTGCAATATATGCAACAGCAAGTACATACAAAGGTGCAAGGGTGACTCTCTCTTGGGCTACAGAGCTTGGTGATACTACAGATGTGTATTGTAGCGGAGGTGCACTCAGCAACAGACGTGTATCTGCTATCAGTACAGCCTCTATCTACCCATATCAGAGTACTACATGTTATGCAACAGTGAGGAAGGTGAGCACAGGAGCAAGCAAAACTTGCCAAGTTTACATCCCGGTAGAGAATACGATACAGCCTTATATACCACAGTATACTCCCGCTCCGTATATACCTCATCAGTATAATTATGGCTCAATAACATTAGCCAATGTGCCATACACAGGAGCAGAAGATTACATTTATCCAATGTTCTTACTGGCAATAGTACTTACTGCAGGTTATGTACTCTACAGCTTTATCTTGCAGCGCCGCCGCAACCTTGCTTAAATCAGCAAGCTCAAGCTAATCAGCAAAAGCTCCAAATCGAAAAGCATTAACACCGAGGTCTGACCTCGGTGTTTTTGTTTGGTGTGGTATAATACTTAATTATGAGTGCCTCAGTATCATTAGCTCAGCTGCCTTATACGGGCTTTGACTATGGCGACATGTATAACAACATATTTTGGCTGGGGTTGGTGGTGTGGAGCTTGATGCTCGGCGGTATCTTTGTGATGTATCGTAGCCATATTGCCAAGAGCCTTATAAGGTTGACGAGAGTCTTTATGATAATTCCACATCCAAGAGAGCCAAAGATAATAGAGGAGCACATAGTAGTGCCAGAGGCTAAGGTTGAGGAAGAGACAACCATAAGTAAAGAGACTGTATATATAAAGCAGTATGTAGACACTGAGCTAGCCAAGGGTCACAATAAGCATGCTAGTCGCGAGTTCTCTGAAGATGACTTTAGCACAGTAGACTTTGATGGTGTTAACCCAGATGACCTATGGCAGCCTAGGCAGGAGGTTGAGGGCGAGGCGCGAGAGGAAGCAAAGCAGATGCCGCCAATTAAACAAAATGACAATCACACCGAGCCTTGGGCTGTACCAGAGATGCCTACAGAGCTAGAGCCACCAGCAAGTGGGCAACATATTCAAGAAGCGCCAAAAGCTGCAGCGCCGCCAGTGCAGGCACAACAACCAAAGCAGCAACAAACTAAAGACTCAATAAAGCTAGATACCTCTGGTGAGTATCCACAATTAATCTTAACTAGAGAGTAGGAGAGTAAAATGTGCCGCACTCTTATGTTGCCTCCTTTATAATATGCTCTATAAAGTCATTAAGAGAGAGCTCAAGCTTGCTGCCATCGCGCTGCTCTGCCGTGACGCCGCTACTCTCTTGCTCTTTGTCTCCGAGTACTAAGATGTATGGTACCTTAACCTTCTTTGCATTCCTTATGCGCTTGCCCAGTGAGTCTGAGGCCTCAGAGAGTGAGGCTCGTATACCCACTACTTTAAGCCCCTCAAGCACCTTATGCGCATACTCGCTATGAGCCTCTGCCACCGGCACTACGCGCACCTGCTCTGGGGCGAGCCAAGTGGGGAAGTTGCCTGCGAAGTGCTCTATAATGACTGCTAAAAATCTCTCTAGAGAGCCTGCCACGGCGCGGTGTATCATTACTGGTGTTTGCTTGTTGCCGCTTTTATCAGTGTACTCAAGCTTAAATCTTTCAGGCATTATAAAGTCTAGTTGCGCTGTGGCTAGCTGGCGCTCGCGCCCAAGCGCATCAAAGAACATGAAGTCTATCTTAGGACCATAAAAGGCCGCCTCACCAGGTACAATCTTATACTCAAAGCCTTGGTCTTTGACTATCTGCTCTAGAGTTGCCTCGGCCTTGTCCCAATTGTCCGCATTGCCAAGATACTTCTCTGGAGTCTCTTTGTCACGCACAGATACAGAGACCCAAAATTTGCCCTCAGTAAACATGTCTAGAGACTCATAAAACTGCTTAATAACAGAGATAATATTGCCAACCTCTTGCTCTATTTGCTTATGCGTGCAAAACACGTGCCCATCGTCTTGAGTAATAGAGCGCACGCGCGCTAGGCCTAGCAGCTCACCGGCTTGCTCGTCTCTGTATACCATAGTCGTCTCTGCATAGCGTATTGGCAAATCTTTATAGCTGCGCAATGAGCTGGCAAAGATCTGTGTGTGGTGTGGGCAGTTCATCGGCTTCATCACAAACTCGGTATCACTTTGCCCCTTGACACTAAAGAGTTCATCACCAAACTTCTCCCAGTGGCCAGAGGTCTTGTATAGGTCGCTCTTGGTGATGTGCGGTATGGTAACATTCTGATAGCCAAACTCCTCTTGTATCTTAGAGATACGGTCTACTATAAGCTCTCGCATAAGAGTGCCCCTAGGTGTCCACAGTGGTAGGCCTGGGCCTACAAGCTCAGAGAAGGTGAAGAGGTCGAGCTCTTTGCCAATCTTCCTATGGTCTCGCTTCTTAGCCTCTTCTAATAGTCGCTCATGCTCTGCTAGTTGCTCGGCCGTCTCAAAGGCGTAGCCATATATACGAGTGAGCATCTTATTGCCCTCATCTCCTCGCCAATATGCTCCGGCTACGCGGGTGAGCTTAAAGGCCTTTGGCTCAATATCTCTAGCTGTTGCCACATGCGGCCCATCACACAAGTCTACAAAGTCGGCAATCTCATATGTAGTAATAGGTGCGTCACCACCCTTAAACTCTTCAATAAGCTCTAGCTTGTATGGCTGCTTGGCAAAGACTGATTTAGCCTCAGCATAAGAGAGCTCGGCCACGGCAGGCTCAAAGCCTTTTTGTACTATCTTGCGCATGCACTTTTGTAAGTCTTTTAGCTCAGCATCGCCAATCTTTACCCCCTCAGAGAGCTCAAAATCGTAGTAAAAGCCATCGTCGACAGGAGGGCCAATAGCAAGCTTGGCACCTGGGTCTACCTCTAGCACAGCCTTGGCCAATACATGCGCCAGTGTATGTCGGATTTTATATAAGTTGTCTTTTTTTTCTGTCATAA
>CAZWWY010000042.1:0-4783 GCA_964637785.1 uncultured Candidatus Saccharibacteria bacterium | reverse complement strand
CCTAAGCGAGTAGAGCTTACTCTATATAATAAGATACCGCACTTGCTCACCCCGGTGATTACAGATGCTAAAAAGGCCATCTTAGCACTCAAGTGGCTAGCAAAAGAGATGGATAGACGCTATGACATACTAGAGGCAGAAGCCGTACGAGATATAGACTCATATCATAAGAATGTGCTTGCCCCAGCACTTAAGCGAGAGAAAGATGGCAAACTAAAAGAGGGCGAGAAGCTGCCAGAGCAGATGCCCTATATCGTAACCTTTATAGATGAGATGGCTGACTTAATGCAAGCTTACCCTCGCGAGCTAGAGAGTGCCATAGTGCGCCTAGCGCAGATGAGCCGTGCCGTGGGTATACACCTTGTGCTCTCTACACAGCGCCCTAGTGTGCAGGTCATCACGGGCCTCATCAAGGCGAATATCCCCTCTAGGGTTGCCTTGCAAGTATCATCTCAGATAGACTCCCGCACCATACTAGATATGGGCGGTGCAGAGAAGCTCCTAGGAGCTGGAGACATGCTCTACCTCTCTGGAGAGATGAGTAAGCCTGTAAGAGTGCAAGCTCCATATGTGTCTGAGGCAGAGGTAAAGAAGGCCGTGTCTTACTTGCGTAAGGCTTATGAGGCTGAGCTAGACGATGAGATAAACTTAACAGAGGCAGAGGACCCGAGCATCTTTGAGGCATCAGTATTTGAGGCTGGCGGTGACGACGAGGATGACCTCTTTGATGAGGCTAGGCGCGTGGTGATGGAGGCTGGCAAAGGCTCTACCTCATACTTACAACGCAAGCTCCGCGTAGGCTATGCGCGTGCAGCAAGGCTGATGGACATGCTAGAGGAGCGCGGAGTGGTAGGGCCGGCCGATGGGAGTAGAGCTAGAGATGTGCTTACAGAGAGCAGGCAACCAGATGAAGACCCTGAAGCAGAGATATTAGAAAAAACTAGGATATGAAAAATAAGAAAATTATAGCAATCACCTTCTTGATATTCTTGTTTATGCTTGTGGGGTACTCTCTATACACTGCGCGTAATGTGATACTCGGCCCGAGGCTAGAGCTAAGTGTACCAGGCGGCATAATGACTGCTACGTCACAAGTCATAGAGATAACTGGCTCTGCTATAAATACAACTGAGCTAAGATTAAATAATCGAGTTATAATATTGACTCAAGACGGAGGCTTCTCAGAGAAGATGCTGCTCTCTGTAGGCAATAACGTCTTTGTCTTTGATGCAGTAGACAAATTTAATAGGAGGGCGCAAAAGGTATTACAAGTTGTATATGCCCCTAAGACAGGTGATGTGCTACAATTAAAAGAAGGTGACACAAATATTAATAATATAAACAATAATCATGATAGCAAAGAAGAAAACAGCACCTAAAGAAGTTGGTAAAGGCGTGGCCAATGCCATAGACGCAATCAAAACCAAGTTTGGAGATGATGCAATTATGATATTAGGTGAGAAGCCGAAGGTAGATGTAAACGCCATCTCAACGGGCTCTATAGGTATAGACTGGGCGCTGGGCATAGGCGGCTTCCCTCGTGGGAGGATTGTAGAAATCTACGGCCCTGAGAGCTCTGGCAAGACGACACTCGCCTTGCACACAATAGCAGAGGCACAGAAGACGGGCGGTATATGTGCCTTTATAGATGCAGAGCATGCCATGGACCCTGTGTACTCTCAGAAGCTTGGCGTCAAGATAGATGAGCTGCTCATCTCTCAACCCAACAATGGAGAGCAGGCACTAGAGATAGTAGAGAGCTTGGTACGTGCCGGCACACTAGACGTGATAGTCATAGACTCTGTGGCGGCTCTCACTCCAAAAGATGAGATAGAGGGTGACATGGGAGCGCACCACGTTGGTAAGCAGGCCCGCCTAATGAGTCAGGCTCTCCGCAAGCTCACAGCCATCACCGCCAAGAGTAAGACGATTGTAATCTTCATCAACCAGATACGTATGCAGATAGGTGTGATGTTTGGTAATCCAGAGACAACCCCAGGAGGCAAGGCTCTCAAATTTTATACCTCTGTGCGCCTAGATATACGCCGTATAGCACAAATCAAGAAAGGTACAGACGTAATGGGAGGTAGACACAGAGTAAAGGTAGTGAAGAATAAGGTGGCAGCCCCATTTAAAATGACAGAGTTTGACTTAATGTATAACGAGGGCATAAGTCACGAGGGTGAGCTGCTAGCCTTGGGAGAGAAGTTTGACATAGTCAAAAAGAGTGGCTCATCATACAGCTATCTCTCTACAAAAGATGCAGAGAAAAAGGATGCAGAACCTGAGAAACTAGGTAGAGGTTATGATGCTGCGCGTAAATATCTGCAAAAAAACAAAAAGACAGCAAAAGCAATACTAAAGGACATTAAAAAAGCCTTAAAGGACGCGTAATAGACTAAAGGACATTCTAAGAGACATTACTATGATTAGCTATGCAGAGGTAAAACCGGGTATAGTCTTAGCCTTGGCTGGTGAGCCCTTTGAGGTGGTGTGGGCGAGCGGCGTAGTTAAAAAGCAGCGACAAAAGCCACATAACACTGCCAAGATGTGTAACCTGCGCACTGGCGCTACCGTAGAGCGCACATTTACTCAAGCAGATAAAGTGAATGAGGCTGAGCTTGAATCTAGAGAAGTTAAGTACCTGTACACCAATCCAAAAAATGGAGAGGCTATGTTTTGCGACCCGCAAAACCCAAGTGATAGATTTGCCCTACTTGATGAGGTACTGGGGATCAAGATGAATTATGTGCTAGAGAGCTCTGTGGTAGAGGCTCTCGAGTTTAATGGAGAGATTATAAGTCTGAAATTACCAAATAAGGTTAATCTAAGAGTTGCAGAAGCTCCGCCAAATATCAAAGGTAATACCTCTGCTGGTGGCAATAAGGTGGTAGTGCTAGAGACTGGGCTAAAAGTGACGACTCCATTATTTATAAATGTAGGAGATACTATACGTGTGAATACCGAGACTGGTGTTTACTCTGAGAGGGTGTAAAATATAGTAGTAGGTATTAGGATTAATAAAAAAATCATATGAATATAAAAAAAGCAGTTGGGGCGGGATTATTAGTATTTGCTATACAATTTGCAGCGGTGAGTGTAGCTGGTAATACGCTAGGGCCCATACTAGGCTCCAGTGCTTGGGCTGGATATCTCTGGCAAGCAATAATGATAGCGTTGTTGATGGCTATCGTATATTGTACAGCCAAATGGTACTTTGCAGATAATACAGCTAATTGGATTAACGGATTATATCTTGGGCTTATTTTTGTAGTTACTAGCTTTACTATTAATTTACTACAGACAATCCCTGCATTGATGGCAGGTAGAGATGTACTCGGCCCAATACAGACTTATATAAGTGGTTGGCCATTTTGGATAACTGTGGCTATAACAATAGCTGCCACCACTTTGTCAGGTTATATTAGTGGTAAGTGTACTGCCTGTAATACAAGTACAACTACGTAAGTATAGTTTATGTAATGATATACGGCATGAGCCCCATAAAGCGTGCGCGCTTTATGGCTAGTGTAGTGGCGCGTTGATTCTTAGCTGTGAGGCCAGTCACTCGCCTACTCAAGATGCGCCCATGAGGGTTGAGGAATCTCTTAAGAATCTCGATATCCTTATAGTCGATGTGCTTTACATCATGCTTTTTAAAAAAGTCTGTTTGCATATTTTAATTTAATTACTGTTAGTTTTAGAAAGGGATATCCTCAGGGTTAATATCCTCATCTGGATACTCCACTTTACCAGCACTTGCTGGCTTAGCCTGCTTTGGCTCTGCTGATGCATCGCCACTATAGCCACTCTTTTGCCCATCACCACCTGGTGCAGACGGCCCAAATTGGAAGTTGTCTACGATAATCTCTGTGCGATACATCTTTTTGCCTGTCTCTTTGTCATCCCAGCTACGTGTCTGTAGGCGACCTTCTACGAAGACTGGGCGACCCTTCTTAAGGTATTGGTGTGCCACCTCTGCCTGCCTGCCAAACAATGTGATATTGTGGAACTCTACCTGCTCTTGCTTGTTACCATCTTTATCTTTGTAAGTGCGGTTGGTAGCCATACCAAAGCTGGCTACTTGAGAGCCACTTGGCAATGCCTTGAGCTCTGGATCACGTGTTAAGTTGCCATATAGTTGTACTTTGTTGATATACATGTCTTAGATTTAATTATGAGTAATTACTCCTATTATACACTACTCTTCTAAGAGCTTATCTATAGTATCGTCTAGGCTCTTTGCGGCCTCCTTTTTCTCATCATCAGTCTTCTCTACCTTGTCTTTTGCATCTTCTGCAGGCTTTTGTGCTTTTGGTGCTGGGGCTAGAGTCTCATTACTCTTGACCTCAGTAAGCTGCTCTGGCTTGATGTCTGCGCGAGTATCCTCGGCTACAGTCTTGATAAGTAGGTGGCGGAGGATGTTCTTGCTGTGGGCTAACACCTCCTTCTCTAAGTGTGTAAGCTTGCTTGGGTCAAGGTCAAACTTGATCCAGCCGAAGTATGCCTTGTCGTAAGGCGTGTTCTTACCTCCCTCCCCTATGTACATAGTATAAGCTAACTCCATCAGTGCTGGCTCGCCCTCCATAAGGAAGTTGCCGCCCAGCTTGCTAATAGACTCTCGGAGTGCGTCTACCTCTTTGTGTAGATCATCCTCCGTGAGCGTGGATACCATGTGGTAGCCAAGTTCATAAACTCGGCGCTCGTCATTTGTTTCCATAACAAATATTATTATTAACTATTAAGGACACAAGACTAGCACTTTTATGCATTAATATCAATG
>CAZWWY010000041.1:0-4835 GCA_964637785.1 uncultured Candidatus Saccharibacteria bacterium | reverse complement strand
TGAGTTGTTTATCTTACAACTGTGGTGATTATAGAGTTATTTGTCTCTAGAGATTCTACTATTACATTATATGCATCTACAGCTAGTAATAGAGGATTATTGCCAAGTATAACTCTGTCAAATGTGAGCAAGAGCTCTGCACGCTCGCCAGCATATAAGGAGCTCTGAGCAGGAGACACATACGTATATGGTGGGTTAGTAGGCAATGTTGCTGTGAATGTCCAATTATCTGCAAGCTTTGTACCCAAGTTGGCAACCTCAAATCTTACTGCAACCTTACCGTCAACATCCACTGCGCTTACGCTAAGCACCTTTATTGTAAGGTCAGCCAAGCCATTAGGGTCAGACTTGCGCGTTGGTGCTACGTACACATTTTTAGTAGTGTGAGGTGTCGATGTGTAAGTCTTTTTTACTGTTTTTACTATCTTTGTAGTAGTATTTGCTACTACGCCATCTTTAGGAATGTCTACGATAGTAGCAGGCTTGACAGTCGAGTCAGTAGTCACAGCATCAGCAAGTACAACCTTAAGAGTACCATATGCCACTTGCTCTACTGCTTCATCAGTATCTGTGATAGGGGCATATGTAAGAGAGTAGGCGGCCTCTACAGGCTCATCACCAGTGAGCACAGGCATAATATGTAGGCTCGTATCGATAGCTGGCACATTGTATGGGGCATTACATGGCAAAGCTCGGTATGAGTCTGAGCTTACCTCTTGCACCTTTATATATAGGCCCTTCTTACAAGCGTAAGAGAATGAGAGAGTAACACCCTCGGCCTCCTCGGCAGAGTCGCCCAAGCTCCACGCTATCTGCGCGCTCTCGCCACTGTTGTATGAGCCCTCTGGTGTAGTGATAGCCAGAGCATCATCTCCTCCAAAGAAGGGGATAGAGAGACTAGGCTTGTCAAAGTTAAATGAGAGTTGAGATACCTTGTTTACTAATTGTACTGTAGCCCAGAGTCCTGCTAGGAGTATCGCTACAAATCCGAGTATTGCAAAGAGGTTCATAGCTACGCCTCGGCTCTCTGCCTCGTATGTAGCAGCTTCGTCCCCATTTTGCTGTAGATTATCTAGATTATTCATAAATATAAATGTTATGCGCTTAATATAACTAAGTTATTACCATATATTTATTGCTATGTCAACGCAAGGATGATATTATGACACACAATGAGACAAATAAAGTCAAAGCAAAGCAAGTTGGGTGGCGGAGTATTCTTATACATTGTAGTCACTGCGTGGGTGTTTGTTATCTCACTTACCGTGCTTAATCTCACAGGCTTTGTGCCATATTATGTAGATGGCACTCCTAGCAATACTGTGGTAGAGGCAGCCGCCAAGCGTGACGCAGAGCAAAGGCAGCAAGTAGAACTAGAGGGGCAGCTAGCAGCAGAGCAAAAAGCATTACTAGCGCGTCCAGTATTGCCTACGCGCCTAATCATACCCTCTACTGGTACAAGCCTACCAATCTCCAATCCTAACACCACAGACATAGACGAGTTAGACAAAGAGCTGCTTACATCTGTAGTGCGCTACCCGGGCTCTGGCTCGCTAGGCAGAGACGGCAATATGCTGATATTTGGCCACTCTAGCGGCTTGCGTACTGTCAATAATCAGATGTTTAAGGCTTTTAATACACTTAAGACGCTAGAGCAAGGCAATGTTATAAAGCTAATAAGAGGCGACACAGAGTATGTATACACAGTGAGTAACCTAGAGCATAGAGATGCCGCAGAGGTAGTAATAGACTTTAACACTGAGCCAGGAGTACAGCAGCTCACTCTCTCTACATGCGACAGCTTTGGAGCAAAGAGCGACAGATGGATAATCACCGCCGACTTTGTAGGCAGCTTTAAGACAGATTTAGCTGAATAGACTCAGAAGGAGTTGAGACACTTAACTATTAATAGTCTATGATTTTAAGTAATTCTAACGGTTATCTTGATAAAATTGTTATATATTGACAATGTGCCTAAATCGTATACAATGTATACATGCGATTTGATGAGATGATTATCCAGTGGGACCCAATCAAAAACGATTGGCTGAAAAGAGAGAGACATATTGCATTTGAGGAAGTTGAGATGCTCTTGCTCTCTGGTGATTATATAGAGATAAGACCGAATCCAAGCAAAAAATATCCAAAACAATATTTAGTGTTATTAAAAGTTGATGATTATGTGTGTGTAGTACCATTTGTAATAGATGAAGTAGAGAACACAATATTCCTCAAGACCATATATCAAAGTAGAAAGTATAAGAAAATTTTAATAAAAAAATAATTAAGATAACATGACTAAAGCAAATACAATAAAATACTTTGATAAAGAGGAGCAAGAGCTAATAGAAGCTATAGAGAGTACTAAGGTGAAGGATGACACAGTATTAGCTAAATCTGAGCAAATGCAAATAGCTAAAGTGTTGCAATCTGCAGCTCAAAATACTCATGCCAAACGCAAAAGTGTAAATTTGCGTATACAAGAACGTGACCTATTTAACTTCAAGGTGAGAGCAGCACAAGATGGCATGCCATACCAGACATTAATGTCATCTATACTCCACAGATATATCTCAGGGAGACTAACTGTGTAGCCGCTCTCTTAAATCCTTGACTTTTGGTAAAATCTATGGCTATATGCTGAGTATATAAATAGTTAATAACTTATTAATTTTGTGCGTATGATTAATTTTACATCTTTTATCAATAAAATAGCCTTTACAACAGCTGTAGTTGCTGTATTTGCAATAGCTCCACTGGCTAGTGCAGCCACCAGTGCTACACTTGTGCCTACTTGTGTTATCTCTGTTATACCTGCTGCTATAGGCGGCACACAGAGCGCCCTACTTAAGTGGGACTCTACTGAAGGGGCTATATTTGCCAGCCTAGATAATGGCATAGGTAACATCGCACCAGATGGTGAGATGCGTATCTCTCCTAACTTCTCTACAGTATACACAATGCACACATGGAACTCGCAAGGAGAGGGAGGATACTGCTCAGCCGGTATCACTGTAGACAGCAATGGAGTATATAGCTCAGTGCAGCCTACGATATCTCTACAGACATTAGCTGTACACTCAGCATCTAATCAAATAATCTTAAATAATCTCCCATATACTGGTGCAGAGAGCGTACTTTACACCCTGTTTCTTATGGCACTACTCCTCACAGGAGGATATGTAGCCGTGGCTCATCGTAAGGTTATATTTGCCTAACCCTGCTTACAACTATAAAGTTAAGACAGCAAAGCTTGACAGCTAGCCACATAAGTGGTATAATATGCTTATGAAAAATATATATAAAAGTTTAGCATTTGTAGCAGTATTTGCAGTAGGTAGCTTGGCAGTGCCTGCTGGAGTTGCCAGTGCGCAGTATTATTATACAACAGCTGGTACAGCTCCAATAGATATTGTAAACAACAATTACAATAATAATGTAAATACTAACACTTCGACAGGCTCAGTGCAGGTACCAACATATATAGCACCTACCTATACATACCCAGCACCAAGACCTACATATACACCTCCTACTCATACATATGTTGCACCCAAGCCTAAGCACACACACAATACATCTTGTAGCACATGTCAATACTCTCACTATAGGTTAGTAAATCACAGTAGGTGTGGTGCTACTATTACCATAGCAGAGACAAGGATGCCAAAGCCTATTTGTACTCTTGTGCCTGCCATCACAGCCACAGGTGCTATAGAGCTGCAATGGACGACTCATGGAGCGTCTGTAGCCTTTGTAGATAGTGGCATAGGTCATGTTAATACTGTCAGTGGCAGTCGTATAGTAACTCCAACTAGGGATACCGCCTATAATATGACAGTGCTCAATGATGCGGGTATAGCAGGTACTTGTGGCGCTATTGTGAATGTGGCTATAGTAGACCCAGTTGACCCTGTAGACCCCATTGATCCGGTAGACCCTGTCGACCCAGTTGACCCTGTAGACCCAGGAGATGGAGGCTTCTTTGGTGACGCATTTAAGAAGATTGCAATCCCAATAGCAGTAGTCTTTGGTATCCTAATCTTACTATTAGTACTTATAATGCGTAAAGTAAAGAGCGCAGAGTAAAAAACTACCAGTAGACAAAAACAATAAAAGCACCAAGGCAAGTCCTTGGTGCTTTTGATTTTATGGTATAATTGCAATCATGAAGGAGAGGTTAGCAAATCCAGGTCGTAGGGCTTTTGTAAGTGGCGCTGTGGCTCTGGCAGCTTTGCCGGCATATGGTATGTTTACAGATGTAGAGGCAAAAGAATTTAAGCATAAACCTAAAGAACCAGACTCTTGGCTTAGTATAGAGCCTAGCTTAGAACACAAAAGAGTGGGTGAATATGTAAAGATAGATGAGCTGATGCTACCAAAGTTGCCTACTCCAAATCCAAAAGAAGTCCTTGGTGCAGAAACAGGACTTATCATAAGCAAACGCTTCCACCGCTTTTGGTTGTTTAAGTACGGTAAGCTTTTACAAGAAGGTCCAGTAGGTACAGCAAGGTATGATAAAGGGCAAGATACTCCAGAGGGCCTATTTACTATTATACGTCGTGAGGGTGCTAGCTACTCCTCTGGAGAGTTCCCTGCGCGTGACCCTAATGAGCCAAATATGCCATATGCTAGCTTTTTCCATCGTAGGGGGTTAGCCTTCCACGGAAGCTTAAACTTTGCCATGAAGCACAGAGCAAATGGTAAGGATGTAGAATATTTACGCCTAGACAACTCACATGGTTGTGCCAATGCACGTAGAGCAGACGCAGAGTTAGTAAATAGAGAACTTAAGATAGGTGACAGAGTAGCAGTATTGCCATAGTGGCTAGTAA
>CAZWWY010000040.1:0-5073 GCA_964637785.1 uncultured Candidatus Saccharibacteria bacterium | reverse complement strand
GCTAAGGACTTTGATGATGCAATCTCATATAAAAGGCTAGATAATGGCAACCACGAGGTGGGTATACACATTGCCGATGTATCACACTTTGTAAAGCCCGGTAGCGAGATAGACAAAGAGGCCCGCAAGAAGACCACAAGCACATACCTTGTGGGTAAGGTATTACACATGCTACCAACATCACTCTCAGAGAATGAGTGCAGCTTGCGCGAGGGCGAGGACAGACTCACCTTCTCTGCTATCTTTGAGTTAAGCAGCACTGGTAAAGTATTGGGGCAGCACTTTACCAAGGCAACTATACGTGTAGACCACGGCCTCTCATATGGGGAGGCTCAAGACATAATAGATAGCAAGACAGATGCGAATGCGGAGCTCACAGAGATGTTGCGCACAATGATGAAGCTCTCGCATGCAATGCGCGCGCAGCGCGAGCTTGATGGTGCAATAGGGTTCAACACCACCGAAGTAGAATTTGAGTTTGATGAGGGTGGTAAAGTGGTGGGGGCTCATGCAAAGAAGTACCTATCTACCATGGGTATGATTGAGGACTTTATGCTGCTTGCTAATAAGGAGGTGGCGAGCTATATAAACAAGAAATGCCTTGGCAAGAGCGGGTACATAGGTATCTACCGCGTACATGATACTCCAGACGGCGACAAGCTCGCAGAGCTCAACGTCTTTCTCCGTGCTATTGGCAAGCCACTAAAGGTGAGTAAAAGCGGCACGGTGAGCCCGCACTCTATAAACAAAGTGCTCAAGGGTGTAAAAGGCACAGAATATGAAAAGGTGGTGAACGTGGCAATACTGCGCGCCATGGCCAAGGCAACTTATACTCACAGCAACATTGGGCACTACTCACTAGGCTTTAAGAATTATACGCACTTTACCTCGCCTATACGCCGCTACCCAGACATAATGGTACATAGAATATTAGCAGCTCTCTTACTTGGCGAGCCTATGGGCAAGCACGAGCTAGAGGAGTATAAGAAGCTGGCACAGACAAGCACAGAGAACGAGATTGAGGCAGTAAAAGCCGAGCGTGCAAGTGTAAAAGAGGCTCTTGCATCACTCTTTGAGAGCAAAGTTGGGCAGACATTTACAGGTGAGATTACTGGCGTGACAGAGTTTGGCATCTTTGTAAGTGAGCTTAAGACGCGCGCCGAGGGGCTTGTGCATATAAGCCGCTTACCCGGCAAAGACTACTATGAGCTGGACGCAAAGCACTTCCAAATAGTTGGTAAGCGCACTAAGAACAAGTATCAAATAGGGCAAAAACTACGTATTAAACTGCGGCGCGCAGATGCTGAGAAAAGCCAGATTGACTGGGAGATTATTGGGTAAATAAATCTTAAAAACTTATTTGGCAAATTGTTCTGCATCTGTGAGCTTAACACTAAGCAGCTGACTCATACCATCGCTGCCCATGGTGACCCCGTAGAGCGTGCTGGCTGCTGCCATTGTGGCTCTGTTGTGTGTGATTAATATTATTTGGCTCTTTTGTGCCAACTGTTGCACTATGGCTGCGTAACGCTGGCTGTTGGCCTCGTCTAATGCAGCATCTGTCTCATCAAGGATGATGAATGGCGGAGGATTAACCTGGCTCATAGCAAATATAAGAGCAATAGAAGCCAGTGCTCTCTCTCCTCCACTGAGAGTCTCTAGGGTTGTGACCTTCTTGCGTTGGAGTGACACCTTAACCTCGACCCCTGCCTCTTGCCTTGTAGCTTGCTGCGGCTCGGAGTCTTCGTCTCGCGACTTCTCTTGCTCTAAAGCGAGCTCTGCACTGCCTCCATCAAATAATGTGTTAAAAAATGTATTAAATTGTGTATTAATAAGCGCAAGGCCGTTATCAAACTGCTCACACATATTTTTATCTAGCTGCTCTATCAGAGCGTTGAGCTTGCCTGTCGCGGTCTCTAGGTCTGTAATCTCTTGGGTTAAGAAGTCGTGATGCTCTTTAGCCTCTTTATGCTCATCTAATACCTCTGTACCCAAGTTGCCATGTTGCTCTAGCTGTATCTTGAGGCGCTCTATATCTCTGCGATTTGGAACAGGTTGGTTATCAAACTTGGCGGTTGAACCACCAAGTATCTCTTCTCCTATCAATATTTGCACCTCTGCCATATTCTCACTTAAAGAATCTCTGCGACGACTCACCTCAGCCTTGCGCCTCTCTAGCGTCTCTAGCTGAGCTTTTAACTCATTATACTCGGCAATAACCTTGTATAAGTCTCTCTCTTGCTCTGTCTCTACTTGCTTGGTATTGTCTATTTGTATTTGGATATCTGAGATCAATTGCTCTTGCTTTGCTATGGCTTGCTCTTGACCAGCAACCTGCTCTATAAGCTCGCGGTACTCCGACTTTAACTTATTGCGCTCTTGCTCTAACCCACTATTATCACGTACTCGTTGTGGAGCATCTGCTGTAAGGTATTGCTCCATAAACTCTGTTATTTTAACTTTAGCATGCTCTATATCACCACTATCAAGTATGTTATTTACTTGTTGCAATAGCTCTTTGACCTGCTTGCGCGGCATAGAGCTTGGCAACTCTTTGGCTTTTTGCTCTACTACTTGTAGCATCTCTAATTGGCCCGTCACCTTGCCCAGCTCTGTACGTAAAGTAGCTAATGTGCTACGCAATGTTATTAACTTTGTCTTTTGCTCTTGCAGCTCTTGAGTCTGATTATTATCTTCAGTATCATTGTTTTGAAACTCTTTAGCGCCAGCTATTGCCTGTTGCAAATCTGCCACCTGCTGCTCTAACTCTTGCTTATCTTGCTTAATACCGGGCAATACACCCTGCAACTCTTGCTCTTGCTCTGAAATCCATTTGCTCTCTGATGCAAAGTACTCGGCTGCTTTACTCTTAAGCTCTGCTTTTTGTGCCTGCGCTTGCTCTACACGTTTGACTTGTCTGCTTAAGAACTTGAGATGCGGCAGCAGCTCGCGGCGGCGACTCTCAGCCTTCTCTAAGTTTAAGCTTGTGGCCTCTAGCTTGCGCTTGGCCTCCGCCTTCTTTAGTTGATAGGCTTTAAGCCCTAGTGCATCCTCAAGCATCTCGCGGCGCTCTTTGGCACTTGCACCCAAGACCCTGTCGGCCTCGCCTTGTGAGATGATGTGGTGCCCAGAGCTGCCTATGTGTGCCGCGGCTAGCACATCTTGCACGTCTTTAAGGCGCACCTTTGAGCCGTTGATGCTGTACTCGTTGGCACCATCACGCAGCACTGTGCGCTCTATCACCACCTCATCAAAGTCTATACTTAGCTTGCCTGCAGAGTTGTCTAGCACTACCTTTACGCTAGCGCGTGAGCCCTTGGACAATGAGTGAGAGCCGCCCCATATGAGGTCTGTGCCCTTCTTTACTCGCATACTCTTGCTGCCCTGCTCGCCAAGTACAAAGCGGAAGCCCTCGGCAGCGTTGCTCTTGCCAGAGCCATTGGGCCCAACTATGGCAGTAATATCACTCTCAAAGGTGAGCACAGACTTCTTAGCAAATGACTTAAATCCTATCAGCTCGATACTTTTTAACATTGGGTTATTGTAGCATCTATGTAAAAAATGATGTAAACTATTCTCCACATGGTCCCATCGTCTAACGGTTAGGACATCGGCTTTTCATGCCGGCAATCGGGGTTCGATTCCCCGTGGGACCGCATTAATCTTAAGTGTCGGAGTAAAACTCCGGCATTTTAGATTATGTAGGTACTATGGGGAATCGAAAAGAGTGTGCCGACTAAGTCCGCACCACAGTGCGGCGGCACACGGCGGGGTCGCGTCGCTTAGTATTTTGGAGGGCAAAGCTCGAACAAAATAGTTAGTGAAGGTGATCGATTCCTTACAGGAACTGTATACCTTGTCGCCATTTTATTTCCTTGTAGTAATAAAATTGCTGGCAAGATCTTGCAGAAGTCTCCCAGACTTCCTCACCCCGTGGGATCACAATTTAGAACTTCTTGCGCGGAAAGCGCGGAAGATGAGCGCGCCGAAGGCGCAAGATTGAAATTAAAAGGTAAGAAAATGATTTTTGGGTGGGTTTACACTGATGTGTAACATCACACCATTTTGATAAATATCAATGTGGTGTAGAATGGTATTTATAACAACAAATGATTATGAATAGTCAGGTAGTATATAGATTTGCAAAGAAAATGAAAAGAATTCACAAAGCGAAAAGAATGTCACAAGGTGATATTTTCGTGCGACTGGAGCTGATAGAGCGTACATTAGTTATGTTGAGAGTGGGAACAAAACCCTACTCTTGAGATGACTGCAAAAATTACCAAGGTACTTGGTGTTAAGTTTGGAGATTTAACAGACTAATTTCAAAATCATATGCATAAAAATAAAACAATAGGAATACTTGGGGGAATGGGTCCAGCTGCTTCTGCGAATATGTATGAACAGATACTTGCATACGCACAATATCAATATGGAGCTACCCAAGATGAAGAATATCCACCAATAATTCTATACAGTTTGCCATTGACAGGTTTTGACGAAACTGGAATTGTTGATGACAAAAGTGTAAAAAGACAATTAATAAAAGGGGTTCAAGCGCTAGAATCTGCAAACTGTGATTGCATAATTATCGCATGTAATACTGTTCATGCTTATTTAGACGATATGCAATCAACAATAAATATTCCAATATTCAGCATAATTGACGAAGCACGAAAAGATGTCGAGAGGCATGGTTACAAAAAAGTGGGGTTGTTTGCTTCAGAGTCTACAGTGCAATTAAAACTATATGAGGATAATTTTAAAAAATCAGACATGACTGTTTTATCACCAACAAAAACGCAGCAGGAAATTCTTAATCGCGTAATAAAGCATGTTATGGGCGGGACACAAAGTAATGAAGATGTTGCACAATTAAAAACAATTGCGCATGACTATTTACAACAAGGCGCAGAGGCGATTGTTATGGGCTGTACTGAAATTCCGCTTGCTATAAATCAAACGCAAATAGACATAAAACTTTTTGATACAATTGGGATAGTTGCAAAATATGCAACGGATTTTTCTCTAGCAAAATAATCCAATTAATTATAAAAAAGTACATATATCATC
>CAZWWY010000039.1:0-5153 GCA_964637785.1 uncultured Candidatus Saccharibacteria bacterium | reverse complement strand
CTGTGTCAGAGATTGCCAACAACACACCTGAAAAATAGTCGGCATGATCCTCACTTAGAGTAGCCTTCATCTGGCGTTGCACATGATGAGTAGCCTCATGAAATATACCAGTGCGTAATATATCTAACGCGTACTTACGATGGCTTTCAGGTATAGATAGGAATAGTCTATACAAGTTAAGATGAATATTGTTGCCTTCTTGCTCTAAGATTAACTGACCTACGTAAGGCATATCATGCATTACTAAAGACGCTGGTACATACTTTTTAGGTTTTTTCTTGTGTTGTTGTGCTTGGTCAAATCTCTTTTTAAAAATTAAATTGGCAACATCAACAGACTCTTGGGCAACTATGAGTGCCTCCTGCATAAGTTCAGGTGTGTGCTCTTCTGGTGTTTTTACTTCTTTTTGTGTGATCCCTTCTGGCATGTGACCAAGTATAACACATAGTAAACAGACTGATGGGATGCTAGTATTTGCTAGATATGATTTGATTATAAAACTCTCTTACGTCTTAGTCTTCTTCCCTAGGTCCAGTACACTATCAATGCGTATCTGTGAGACGAACTCTGGGATGTGGGATACTAGGAGCATTGCACCTTTGTACTCGCTGAGTGCCTTGGCTATTATTGGAGTGTGGCGGAAGTTGATGTGGTTGGTGGGCTCATCTAAGATGAGTAACCCTGGCTTCATAAGTGCTAGCCTTGCAAAAGCGACTAGGCCTTTCTGCCCCTCTGAGAGAGTGCCTACCCTTGCACTCATCACTTGCCCAAAGAGGAGGAAGCCTGCCGCGAGCGAGCGCATCTCCTCTTCATCCTGCTTCTTCATCGCATTTATAAGACACTCATAGACAGTCTGCTCAAAGTCTAGGTTAGAAAAGTCTTGGCGGTAGTAGCCGATGATAGTGCCGTTGGCGACATGCTCACCAACAGCATGGCCCGAGGCGAGTGACTCTAGGAGGGTCGTCTTGCCTATACCATTAGGCCCGATAATGTGGGTATGCTCACCACGCTTAAGTAGCACTTCTCTCTTGACCTGCTTGGGTACATGATTGCGCACTACTGTGTACTCGGTGAGCTTCATCACCTCTATGGGCACTCCATCTTGCGCTGGGATGCTAAAATCTCGTATCGTTTTATCTTCCTTCCTCACATCTACTTTATTATCTTCATAAATATTTACCTTCTCTCGCATCCTCTTAGCGACCATGCGCATATTGCCACCCTTGTATGCGAAGAAGTTTGCCTTGTCTTTGTTTGCTTGTATCTCTTTTGACATCTGGGCATTCTTACGCTTCTCTTTCTCTACTTGTAGCTGTATCTCCTCTAGCACATCATCGTAGTTGCCATCATACTTCTCAATCTGCTTTGTCTGCAAATTAAGATACAACACCCCTTGCGTAAAGGCATTAAGAAATGCGGCATCGTGAGAGATGACAATTACAGTCTTAGGGTACTCTTTAAGAAAGTCTGTGAGATGCGCTATGCCCTCCGTGTCTAGATTGTTCGTCGGCTCATCTAGAAGTAGTACGTCTGGATTTTGTATCAAGGCTGATGCTAAGAGTAAGCGCGCCTGCTGCCCGCCAGAGAAGCTGCCAACAGTGCGCTCTTTAAACTCATCATACACCTTAGTCCCCACAGTAGGGGCAAGATTCACTACCTCTAACACGTCATCAATCTTTGGGTCTATGGCGTACTCCGTCTCGCAAAAGCACTTCCGAAAGAAATCCCGCACAGTAAGCTCCATCTCACTCCTTGGTATCACCTGCCGAGAGATGGCGATGGTGGTACGTGGCATGATGTTGATATTGCCATCGTCTGGAGTATAGAGTCCTGTGATAAGGCCAAAGAGAGTACTCTTGCCTGCCCCATTTTGCCCCATAAGGGTAAACTTGGCACCGCGGCGTAGCGCAAAGCTGGTGCCCTTGAGTATTGGTTTATTCTCCTCATGCTCGTATGAGACATTTGCGAATGTGACGAGTCCTTGCTGATGTGACATAATGCAGAGTAGCTTACAGTATGGTGAGCGGAGTATCAAGTGATACAGGGCGAAATAAATTACTTCTCCCAGTCTTTTATTATAATCTTTGCGCCGCTCTTCTTAATCACCACCTTTTGGCCTGAGCGCCACTTAAGCTCGCGTACTAGCTCTATTGGCAATGTAACTGTGATGCTGCCGGCACCCGTCTTGGTGAGCTTGCGTACTCCCCTCTCTTCTAGTCTTCGTCTTGACATATTAAAGATATTATATCATACAACATCAGAATTAAATCAGTACTACATCAGTATTAATTCTGATGTTCTTCTGCCCAGGTTATCTTAGTAGTTTCTTCAAGTCTTCTGGCAATAATAATACTCGTGTGTCTGCATTTTTCATCATACCCCACGACGGAGCGTGTGAGAAGCCTACATATTCGACTTTCTTACCCCTGCTTCTTACGTACTCTAATGCTGGCACTAAATCAGTATCTGAACTAACAACAATAGCCGTGTCATATCGATTTTCAATTGCGTCTACTACTATATCGATTGCCATCTTTACATCTACACCCTTCTCACGAATAGAGTGATCGTAAACAATCCTGCCTCTCTTAATTATGAATCCTTCTTGCTCTAATGCAGCTAAGAACTTCTGCTGGCCACTTACCATGCTCTTACTTTTCTCAGTGTCATCTATGTTGCGTACTATCCCGATATAATAACGTTTTTCTACCACCTTTCTTTCTCGTGCGATATGCTCTACAAATTTAATATGATTAATTTTATCACTCTCACTTAGGCCAGCCGCTTTGTCTTTTGTTTTCTTATAAAAGTTGCCTCCGTCTATGTATACTAATACCCTTTCCGTATTTGGCTTTATTTTACTCATTACAATGTAGTATAACACTCGGCGTTGATTCTACAAAAAACTACCCTTGCCAATAAAGACAGGGGTAGTGATGTTAGTGCTTATATAATATACTCCTGAGCGTCTATGTCAAGCAGGGTTCGTCACATGTCAATTAATATGCCATGTAACATCAGAATTAAATCAGTACTACATCAGTATTAATTCTGATGTTGTTTTATTAGTTCTATTTTAGGTGGAAAAATCTCTAGAAAATGGTATAACTGTGGACATTGCCAGATCGTCTAATGGTAGGACAGCGGTTTCTGGTACCGTCAATCTAGGTTCGATCCCTAGTCTGGCAGCCTGTGGGCTACAAGCCCAAGAGCTGTAAAACCTTGCTAGCATCGTGCCGCAGGAGGGAGCGCTTGACTGTGTCTACACTGAGCTTGTCGAATGTGTCTGCTTTACTCTTGGTCGCTAGGGGTCCCCTGGCGACTAGATTTGCACCTATGAACTCTACTTCATCTTCTTGCTCCTGTGCTTGCTCAAAGCTTGATACATCTCCGAGCTTCACTAGCTCGCCCTCCTCGCTCTTGTATAACTCCTCAAGACTTGGTGTAACACTATACTGCGTATTGTAAAGTACAGTGCTTGGCATAAAGTCTGCAAGCTGCCTAAGCTCTGTAAGGAACTTGGCAACATCAAAGCAGTCAGTATGCCCTTGCTTGGTGAGCAAATTAGCAACAAGCACCTTGCGCGCCTTGCTCTCTCTTAGTGCGCCTGAGAGCCCTGGCACAAGAAGATTGGCCACAATAGAGCAGTAGAAGTTGCCCGGTGCGATGATTACAATATCTGCCTCGGCTATTGCTCGTGCAACATTCGGGTTGAGCACGGGGCTATTGGTAAGCATGATGCTTGTGTAACCTGCTATATAGCGACCATCTATGACGCCCTCTCCATGCACCTCCTCTCCATTTGGCATCATTGCTACTAAGTGATGGTCAGTGAGAGTCACTGGGTATATATAGCCCTTCACATCCAAAAGCTTACCTGCACGCTTTATTGCCTCTTCTAATGAACCGCTAATCTTCTCTAAAGTTGCTAAGAAGAGATTGCCAAAGGTGTGACCAGAGATAGTGCCTGCATCATAACGATATGTGAAGAGCTCACGCAAAATGTCTGGAGAGCGTGAGAGCGCCACCAGTGCTTGCCGTACATCACCGGCTGGGAGCACTCCCATGTCTACGCGGAGCCTGCCCGTACTACCACCAGAGTCACTCATGGCTACCACTGCTGTGACCTCAACATTCGGCAGCTCTTTAAGCTCGGTGAGTAAGGTAAATGAGCCAGTACCTCCGCCTATTGTTACTATTTTAGTCTTTTTATCTTGCATACATGCATACTACACCAATTCTCCTAGGTGTGCATCATCGTTCCAGTTTATTAGTGTCCATTGCTCATCATCTCCTATTATAAAATGTGTGATACCTGTGTTTGAGGGCTTCATACGCCATGCCATGTGGAAAAATATCTCTGGAGACATGTACTCTCCGAGTAATATTCTTTGTGTAAATATTTTACCGAACAAGCTGTGAGATGTTATTACTATGTGCTCCTCATTCATTCTTTCAATTACATGACGTAACTTATCTGCGCGTGCAACTATCTCTAAGTAGTCCTCTGCGGTAGGATGATTGACATCACCAGTAAGCCACCCTTGCATTATCTCATCAACAATTTTTATCACGTCTGCATCATGTCTACTCTTACCTATTACTTCGTCTGGCAAGATGCGCTCGTGTGCCAAGTCTACTACTTCAAGTGGGACATCAGACATCTCTGCGACTGCTTTGCCGGTATTGTATGCACGCTCATATGGGCTTGTTAACACAACTTCAATCGGTACGTCCCTGAACCTCTTTGCAACTATATTTGCTTGCTTATGTCCAGATTCGGTAAGCTTTGTAGTGGCCCCTCTACGTATACCATCTACATTGCCCTCACTCTCGCCGTGACGTACGAAGTATATGTGCTTCATATTACTCTGCTGTTAGGTTTATAATCGCGAGCTCTAGGGGGAGGTGTTTTATGCTTGCTGATTTTGTCTGTGCTTGGGCCTCTAGGAGGGCTAGGATTGCGCTTGCTTTGAGCTTTGTCTCTTTATTATCTGCCAAGACCTTGAGCTCTACGAGGTCATCTTTGCCGAATTCTTGTGCTAATATTTTAGTAGCATTTGCACCGCCGTGTCGGAGGAGGAGGATTGCTCGAGCGCGCTCGAGCAGCAGCTCTAGGCTGAGAGTAATGCTAGCTCCACTTGTGACTAGGG